>NZ_JAYMZS010000035.1:0-79472 GCF_035828755.1 Amycolatopsis sp. H20-H5
GGGGCCACCTGGGGCCTCGGGCTGACCGGCGTGGCCGGTCCCGGCTGGCAGGACGGGGTGGCGCCTGGCACAGTGCACGTGGGACTCGCCGGGCCGGGGGTCCGGACAGGCCGTACGCTGGGGATACCGGGTGATCGCAGTGCTGTCCGGCAGTCCTCCGCGGAGGCCGCGCTGGACCTGCTGAGGGAACAATGGGCATGATTCGTGCGTTCGCCCTTGGCGTACGGACGTGTCAATTCCTGCGGCCGGGCGTCTGCTCTGGGTAACGTAGGCAAGACCAGTTCGGGAAGGGAGGCGCGTGATGACCGTGCTATTGCGCGAGGCGATCGGTGATCGGCTCCGTCATGCCCGCACAAACCAGCGTCGAACGCTGCGCGACATCTCCCGCGCCGCCAGGGTGAGTCTCGGCTACCTGTCCGAGGTCGAGCGCGGCCAGAAGGAGGCGTCCAGCGAGCTGCTGGCCTCCATCTGTGACGCGCTGGAGCTGCCGCTCGGCGAGTTGCTGCACAACGTCGCGGCCGACGTGTCCGCGCTGGACAACGTCGAGGTCGCACCGCTGGAGCCCGGGGTGGGGCGCGTCCGTCGCGAGCCCGCCGGCGCTCCCGGCGCCAAGGAGACGGCCAAGGCAGGCGGTGTCGATGGCGGGCGCCTGGTGTCCGAGCTGATCGGCAACGACCTCGCCGACCTGCGGATTTCCCCGCCGCCGCGGATCAACACGACCCTGCGGACGACGATCGCGGGCCCGAAGATGGCTTCGATCATCGCGGCCTGAGTCAGGTTCAGGCGAAACGGCCCCGGCGTCCTGCCGGGGCCGTTTCCCTTTTGTCCGGATCGCCGGTGGCGGCTCGGAGTAGTCGAAGGTCACACCCCGAAATCAGGGTCCACCCTGAATTGTGCGGGGTCGCCTGGAAGCCTGGACCTCAACCTGACACGATGGAACTCAACGCCGGGGTCGGTGCGTTGCTCTTTACAGGGGAGAGCGACGCCCCACCTCGAGGTAACAGACCGTGGGACGCAAGAAGGCAGGCGGAGGAGATGGCCAACCCTTTCGTGAAGTTCTGGAAGTACATGATGGCGGCGTTCTCGTCGAAGATCGACGAGCACGCTGACCCGAAGGTACAGATCCAGCAGGCCATCGAGGAGGCGCAGCGCAATCACCAGGCGCTCACTCAGCAGGCCGCACAGGTGATCGGGAACCAGCGTCAGCTGGAGATGAAGCTCAACCGCCAGCTCGGCGATGTCGAGAAGCTGCAGGCCTCGACCCGGCAGGCCCTCGTGCTCGCCGACGAGGCACGCGGCAAGGGCGACGAGCAGAAGGCGGGCGAGTACGAGAGCGCGGCGGAAGGTTTCGCCGCGCAGCTGGTGACGGCCGAGCAAAGCATCGAGGACCTGAAGACTCTGCACGACCAGTCTCTGCAGGCGGCCGCGCAGGCCAAGCAGGCCGTCGAGCGCAACTCGTCGATGCTGCAGCAGAAGCTGGCCGAGCGGACGAAGCTGCTCTCGCAGCTGGAGCAGGCGAAGATGCAGGAGCGCGTCTCCGCTTCGCTGAACCAGATGTCGGAGCTGGCGGCGCCGGGTAACACCCCGTCGCTGGAAGAGGTCCGCGAGAAGATCGAGAAGCGCTACACCACCGCGCTGGGTTCCGCCGAGCTCGCACAGAACTCGGTGCAGGGCCGGATGATGGAAGTCCAGCACGCGACTACGCAGCTGGCGGGCCACTCGCGGCTCGAGCAGATCCGCTCGTCCATGAAGGGCGATTCGGTGGCTCAGGTGACCGACGGCAAGCCTGCCGCCGCGCCGAAGAGCACCAGTGCCGACATCCAGCGTGAGATCCAGGCGCGGGTTCAGGCCGAGCAGGGCAAGAACCCGGCCTGACCTGGCCGGGCTCGGGCGAACAGGGGGCGTGGGCATGGGAAACGGCAAGCGCGATTTCAGTGAGTTCAACGCGAAACTGGAAAAGCACATAGAACGCCTGCCCGACTACGCCCAGCGAGCCCAGGAGAAACTGCAGAAGTACTTCCCGCCGGCCGACGAGGCCGGCGGGAAGCCTGCCGGGACCCAGCAGCAGCGGCCTCAGGCGCCGCCGCCGCCGCGGGCCTCCCGTCCCGCCCTGCGTGTCCCGATGCCGAAGATGCCCACGGTGTCGAGTGTCGCGGGCCAGATGGCCGGGCAGGTGCCCGCCGTGGCCGCCGCCCAGGCCAAGTGGACCCGCTGGAACGAACCGGCGGCCAAACTCGAGCGCCGCAAGCGCCGTGCTTCCCGGGCGATGACCCTGTGGATCCTGTTGACGCTGCTGTGCGGCCTCTACGCGTTCGCGACCGGGTCCGGTCTGCTCAGCGCGGCCGGTGCGGCCGACTTCGCCCAGGCGGTGTCCGGCATCGCGGGCGCAGCCGTCTTCGGCACGCTCGGCGTCCGCTCCGGTCTGCGGCTGCGGCAGCTCAACCGCACCCAGCTGCCCTCCGCGCCCGCCGGCCCGCCGCCGTTGCCCGCCGCGGGATCCGTGGCCAGGCAGCCGATGGAACGTCTTGCCGAGAGCGAAGCGTCGCTGGCCGAGCTGCTTCGCCAGCTCGCCGTGCCGACCTCGCTCGGGACCACCGCGGTGCCGGAGGTGTCCGTCGCCGACGCCCGGCTCACCGCCACGGAAGCGGCGGCCGCCCTGCGCGGGCTGGCCGGCCGGATCCAGGCCATCGAACGCGGCCGCAACTCCGCCCCCGAGCGCGAACGAGGTGCGCTGGACGCCGCCGTGCGCAAGCTGCGGGAACAGCTTGACGACGGCATCGAGGGCTACGGCAGCCTGGTCGCCGCCGCCGGGCGCGCGGTCGCCGCGAGCAGTGACGGCCTCGGCACGTCCAAGCAGGCGCTCACCGACGCGACCGACCACCTCGCCGGCCTCGCCATGGCGTTGCGCGAACTTTCCTGAGCGCCGTCTCCCCCAGGGGGTCACCCCCTGTTCATCCCGCGGTACCGAAACACTCACGTAATCGGAATCGCCTGGCTTCGGAAACGCGCGCTGTCTAACGTTTTCCTCATGAGTGGACTGATGTCTCCGGACCGGGCACCCCAGCGGAACCCCTGAGCGGTACCTGGACGGCGACGCAGAGTCGATCAGTGGACTTTCTCGACCCCGCCGAGGAAAGGACGCCCCAGTGACCACACTCCCGCCGGACCCGGAACCCGTCCTCCCGCCACCCCCCAGCGCCTACCAGCGCACCATCGCCGCCTTCGACCGGATCACCGAGGTCGACCGGCCCGAACTCTGGATCACCCTGCGCACCCTCGAGGAGGTGCTGGTCGACGCGAAAGCCGTCGACGCGCGGGTCGCCGCGGGCGAAGACCTCCCGCTGGCCGGGACCTTGCTGGCGGTGAAGGACCTCATCGACGTCGCCGGTCTGCCGACCACCGCGGGGTGCCCGTCGTACGCGAGCGTGCCCGAGACCAGCGCGACCGTGGTCTCCCGGCTCACCGCCGCGGGTTCGGTGGTGCTCGGCAAGACCAATCTCGACCAGTTCGCGACCGGGCTCGCGGGCACGCGCAGCCCGTACGGGGTGGTGGCGTCCGCGCTGGATCGGGACAAGGTCGCCGGTGGTTCCAGCAGTGGCTCCGCGGTGGCCGTGGCCCTCGGACTGGTGGACCTCGCGCTCGGCACGGACACCGCCGGTTCGGGGCGGGTGCCCGCCGCGCTGAACGGGGTGATCGGGCTCAAGCCGACACTCGGCCTGGTGCCGAAGACCGGGGTCGTCCCGGCTTCCCGGTCCTACGACTGCGTGTCCCTGTTCGCCAGGACGCTCACCACCGGGCAGGTCGCGCTGGCCGTGATGACCGGGCCCGACGAGGGCGACCCAATGTCGCGCCCGTGGCCCGCCGACGTGCGGCTCAGCGCCGGGCGACGGCCACGGGTGGCCGTTCCGGACGAGGCGGGGCTCGCGTTGCTGGCGGAGGCGGCGCGGCCCGTGTTCGCCGAGGTGGTCAAGAGGCTGCGGGCGGCGGGCTCGGTCGTCGAGCCGGTCGACATCGCACCCTTGCTCGAGGCAGGCAAGCTGCTCTACGGCGGGGCTCTCGTCGCCGAGCGCTACGCGGCGGTGGGCGAGTTCCTCGCCGGGAACCCGGCGGGCGCGGATCCGACGGTCTCGGGGATCATCCTGGCCGCGGGCGAGCTCCGGGCCCACGACCTCGCCGCCGACCAGCAGCGGCTCGCCGAGGCGAGGAGCCGGTGCGAACGGCTGCTCGCGGGTTTCGACGCGCTCGTCCTGCCGACCGTGCCGGACCATCCCTCGATCGAGGAGGCACTGGCCGATCCGGTCGGCGTCGGCAGGCGGCTGGGCGTCTACACCTCGTTCGTCAACCCGCTCGACCTGGCGGCGGTGGCGGTGCCCGCCGTGCGCGGGCCGTACGGGGTCACGGTGGTGGCCAGGGCGTTCGAGGACCAGGTCGCGCTCGACCTGGCCGCCGTGCTCACCGACGAACAGGCGCCGACGCCGTATCCCGAACCGGGCGCGGACCTGGTCGTGTTCGGCGCACACCTGCGCGGTCAGCCGCTGAACGAGCGACTGACCACACTCGGCGCCCGGTTCACCGGTGCCGTCCTGACCAGCGAGGGCTACCTCATGAAGCTGCTGCCTGGCGACGTGCCGCAGCCCGCGGTGATCGCCGAAACCGACGCGGGCTCGGCGCTGGCGGGGGAGCGCTGGCGGCTCTCCCCGGCGGGGCTCGGCCGATTCGCCGCGGGGCTCGAGCCGCCGTTCGTCCTCGGCCGTGTCGAGCTGGACGACGGGAGCACCCCGCTCGCCGTGCTGTGCGCCCCGGACGCCAAGGCCGAGACCGCCGACCTGTCCCGGTACGAGTGCTGGCGGGCGTACCTGCGCTTCGCGTCTACCGCCGGGCGGCGAGACCCCGGGTGACCCGGCGGACCAGGCCGGGGCCGTGCAGGGCGAAACCGCTGTAGAGCTGCACGAGGCTCGCCCCGGCGTCGAGCATCCTGGCCGCGTCCGGCGCGCCGAGGATGCCACCGACGCCGATGATCGGCAGTTTGCCCTCGGTGTGGTCGTGCACGAACCGGACGACCTCGAGCGCGCGGGCGGTCAGCGGGCGGCCGGACAGGCCGCCCGCCTGCTCGCGCAGGGCCTCGTCCGCGGGCGCGATGCCCTCGCGCCCGAGCGTGGTGTTCGTGGCGATGATCCCGGCCACGTCGTGCTCGAGGCAGACTTCCAGCAGCTCGGCCAGCGCCTCGTCGGTCAGGTCGGGTGCCACCTTGACCAGCAGCGGGACCGGCTCGGCGCCCCCGGCGAGCGAACGCGCCGTGCCGCGCAGCTCGGACAGCAGCTCGGCCAGCGCCGTCCGGTCCTGCAGGGCCCGCAGGCCGGGGGTGTTGGGGGAGCTGACGTTGATGGCGAAGTAGTCGGCGTAGCGGTAGAGCGACCGCAGGGAAGCCTGGTAGTCGGCGACGGCGTCTTCGAGCTCGGTCACCTTCGACTTGCCGATGCTGATGCCCAGCGGCACACCGGGCTTGCCCCCGGCGGCGAGGCGGGCGGCCAGCGCGTCGGCCCCGGAGTTGTTGAACCCCATGCGGTTGATCACCGCCTCGCTGGCGGGCAGGTTGAACATCCGCGGCTTCGGATTGCCCGGCTGGGCGAGCCGGGTGACCGTGCCGACCTCGACGAAACCGAAGCCCAGCGCGGGCCAGGCGTGCAGGGCCCGGCCGTTCTTGTCCATCCCGGCGGCCAAGCCGACCCGGTTCGGGAACCGCAGGCCGAGCACCGTTGCCGGGTCCTCGGTCCGGTAGACGCGGCCGAGCGCGCGCAGCGCGGGGGAGACCCGGCCCAGCGCGCTCAGCGCGGCGACCGTGCGCTCGTGCACCAATTCGGTGTCGTCGTGGGACAGCTTGTACATCGCCGGGCGGACGATCTTGTCGAAGAGCACCGGTCCATGCTGCCTGATGGCCTTCGCCGCACTGCCTACCGGCTGGCTTTCCACTCGTCTTCGAGCATCGCGAAGACGAGTTCGTCCGTCCATTCGCCCTTGACGATCTCGTTCTCCCGCAGATGCGCCTCCTTGCGCAGGCCGAGACGCTCGAGCAGGGCGGCCGAGGAGGTGTTGCGTCCGTCACAGCGGCCGACGATCCGGTGCAGGCCGAGCTCCTCGAAGCCCAGGCGCAGCAGCTCGCTCGCCGCCTCGTGCGCGAGGCCCTTGCCGTGGTGGTCGGGGTGGAACACGAAGCCGATCTCGCCCTGGCGGTGCTCGCTGCTGAGATATTCGAGGTTCAGGTCCCCGATGAGCTCCCCGGTCGAGGCCAGCTCGACCGCCATGGCGAGGAACTGGCCCTCTTTGCCCAGCGTGGAACTGTAGATGCGTTTCGCGAGGGCGGCGGCGGATTCGGCACGGCTGCGCGGGCCCCAGTAGAGGTAGCGGGCGACGTCGGAGCGCGACTGGAATGAGTTCAGCGCGTCGAGGTCGTTCAGGGTGAACGGGCGGAGGAGCAGGCGCGCCGTGGTGATCGGGTAGTCCGGCCTGAGCATGCATTCAGGCTAGTCACTTCGGGCCGTTCGCGGCACTGTTTCACTCGGCGGCACTGTATTCACCTGACGGCACTGTTTCACTCGACGGCATGGTCACTCGACGGCACTGTTTCACTCGACGGCATGGTCTTACAGCACAGGTTAGGGGGCGACCCCCGACGATTCTCCCGGACGTCGAAACGTCCGGGCCCTGGCCGGACTGGTGCCCGGGGTCGTCGGGGGCCTGGTGTTCGCTATCAGGCAACACGCGAAGCAGGCGATGAGCCGAAGGTGGCTCTGGTATATCGCTGCTCAAAGTCCCATCGCGCGGCATCCGCTAGCGGACAGCCACCTCACGCGTCCTTGAGTCATACAACTTGGGACCACCTCCTCTCTCGTGTACTTCCAAGCTAGGCGAAGGAACTGGGGTCCTGCAACATCATTCTTTGAATCTCAGCGGTGAGCTCGGTCTTGCGGCCCGCGGACATGAACGACGCGTTCACGGCGTTCGCGGCAAGCCGGGCGACCTCGGTCGTGGCCAGGCCGAGCGCTTCGGCGACCGCGGCGTATTCGCCGTTCAGTGTCGCGCCGAACATCGGCGGGTCGTCGGTGTTGAGGGTGACCAGCACACCGTGGTCCAGCATGCGCCGGATCGGGTGCCCGGCGAGTGAGGGCACCTGCCTTGTCGCCACGTTCGAGGTCGGGCACACCTCGAGCGGGATCCGGTGCAGCGCAAGGTAATTCAGCAGGGCCGGGTCGTCCGTGCAGCTGGTGCCGTGGCCGATGCGCTCGGCGCCGAGGTCGTGCAGTGCCGACCAGATGGTGGCCGGCCCGGTGGTCTCTCCCGCGTGCGGCACGCTGTGCAGACCCGCTTCTCGCGCCCGGGTGAAGTACGGGGCGAACTGCGCGCGCCCGACGCCGAGTTCCGGGCCGCCGAGGCCGAGCGACACCAGCCCGTCCGGCCGTTCGCGCAAGGCGAACACGGTGGTTTCCTCGGCCGCTTCGAGCCCGTCCTCGCCGGGGATGTCGAAGCACCAGGCCAGTTCGACGCCGTGCTCGGCCAGCGCGGCCGCGCAGCCGGTGGCCAGTCCGGTGAGGAGTTCGTCGCCCGGCATACCGGCTCGCAGATGGCTGTAAGGCGTGACGGTCACCTCGGCGTAGCGGGCGTTCTGCGCGGCCAGGTCGGCGGCCAGCCCGGTGACCAGGGTGTGGATGTCGCGACCGTCCCTGACCAGGGAGCTCACCGCGGCGTACACCTTCAGGAAATGGGGGAAGTCCTGATAGGTGAAGAAGTCCGCGAGTGCTGCCGGTTCGGTCGGCACCCCGGCGGACGGGCGTCGCCCGGCGAGTGTGAGGACGGTGGGCAGGCTCGCGGAGCCGACCAGGTGGACGTGGAGTTCGGCCTTGGGCAGGGCGCGCACGAAGGCGTACAGCGCCGGGCCGGTGAGGATTTCGGGCATGACGAAGGCTCCCTGGAACGGGGGGAAGGGCGACGGGACCGTGCGGGCGGGTGGCTCTCAGGGAGCCAGGTCGCCGCGCTCGCGGTCGTTCCCGTAGAGCGGGAGCTTGAACGTCGTCACGTGGTGCAGCTTACCCCGCGGGATGGGGCCCTGGCTGGCATCGCGGGCAGAACCAGGTCGGCCGCCGCTGGACGTCGTGGCCCTGCCAGGCGACCTGAACCCGGCCGCCGCAGCGGAAACAGCCCTGCTTGGACCGCTCGTACACCCAGTTGCGGCGGCCACGTCCCAGGTCGCCGGTCGTGCACTGCTCGTGCCGCCAGGCGTTGGCCAGCAGCAGCTTGCGGCCGAGCGCGACCACCTTGGCCGGGTCCACTTCGGACACCTGCGTCCACGGTGAGACCTTGAGCAGGAACGCCATCTCGACCTTGTACAGGTTGCCGATACCGGCCAGCACCCGCTGGTCGAGCAGTGCGAGGCCGAGTTCCCGATCGGGGTCGGCGGCGAGCGCGGCCGCCCCGCGCTCCGCGTGTGCGTCCGTCCATTCCGGATCGAGCAGGTCCGGGCCGAGGTGCTCGACGAGAGTCTTTTCCTCTGGCGTGGCAACGAGTTTGAGGTCGTGTAGCCGGAAACCGATCGCCTGCGCGTCCTGGGTGGTCAGGATGACGCGGGCGTGGTGGGCGGGGAAGCCCCACTTCGCCCCGGCCGGATAGATCCGCCAGGTCCCGTCCATCCGCAGATGGCTGTGCAGGGTGAGGTCGCCGGAGAACCGGGTGAACAGATGCTTCCCGACGGTGCCCACGCCCAGCACGTCACGGCCCGCCAGGTCCACAGTGGCCAGTGCCGGATGGCGGAACTCCCCGCGCAGCAAGGTTTTCCCGGCCAAGGCCCGATCGAGCAGCTTCCCGGCCAGGAAGACCGTGTCGCCCTCGGGCATCAGCTACCCGTGACGTTCGTGGGCAGTGCCGTCTCGTCGGGGGTCTCCTCGGCCGCCTGCTCCGGCACTTCCTCGCCCCGGACGCGGTGCCTGCCCGCGCGGTTCGAGCGCAGGATCTTCGCCAGCACCATGTTGAAGGTCAGCGCGATCTCCTGCGCCCCCGGCGAGTTCCACTCGTGGATCGGGCTGCACGCGCCCTGCGCCTGCTGCACGGCCAGCCGATCCGTGATCGCGGTGGGCATCACCAGCGAGCCGAAGTGCTCCCGCAGCTCCGCGATCCGGAACTGGTGCTCATACGAGCGCACCCGCAGCTTGTTGACCAGCACGCCGATCGCCCGCAGGTCGGGGTTGTGGTCCTTGCGGATCTTCTCGATGGCTTCCAGCGCGCGTTGCGCGCCCGCCACCGCGTACATCGTCGGCTCGGTGACGATCAGCGCGCTGTCCGCGGCGACCAGCGCCGACTTCGTCAGCCTGCCGAGTGACGGCGGGCAGTCGAGGATCACCAGCTCGTAGGGCTCTTCGCGCAGCGGTTCGTGGTGCAGCTCGTCGAGCGCGCGGGACAGGTTCTCCAGCAGCCTGCCGTCCGCGACCGGCTCGTTGAGCAGCTCCAGCTCCTCGGCGCCGACGAGGACGTCGATCTCGTCGCTCCACACGCTCGGGGCGATCGCCCGTTCGATCACGGACCGGCTCGGATCCTCGAGCACGTCGGCGAGTGTGGCGTCGGTGTAGGGCGGGTCGAGCGAGGTGGTGGCGTTGCCCTGCGGGTCGAGGTCGGCGACGAGGGCCCGGGTTCCCCTACGCAGCGCGGCGGACGCGATACCTAGAGCGACCGTCGTTTTGCCGACGCCTCCCTTGAGGCTGAGTACGGCGACCGTGTGCACTCGATACAGCCTACGGGCCGACCGGGGCCGCGTGGCCCAGCAAGGTGTCGAAGGCCGCCGCGAGCTCGCGCGCCCCGGCGGTGCGCAGCCGGTGCAGCGGCACGCACGCGCCCTGGGCCTGCGCCACCGCGGTGCGGTCCGGCAGGACCGGGTCCAGGACGAGCCCGCCGAAGTTCTCGCGCAGCTCGTTCACCCGGAAGGTGTGCTCGGTCGAGCGGGGTTTCACCCGGTTGACGACGACCCCGAGCGTATGCAGCCCGGGATTGTGCTCCTTCCGCTCGGCTTCGGCCGCCTCCGCGGCGCGTTGCACCCCGGACACAGCGAACAGGGACGGCTCGGTCACCAGCAGGGCGCTGTCGGCCGCGACCAGCGCCGAACGCGTCAGCCTGCCGAGTGACGGCGGGCAGTCGAGCAGGATCAGGTCGTAGCCGTCCTCGCCGAGTTCCGCCAGCGCCGTGGCCAGCCGGTTGAGCCGTCGTGAACCGGGGTCTGGGTCGTTGAAGGACTCCGCCGCTTCCGCGCCCACCAGCACGTCGACGCCGGTTCCCCAGGCGCTGCGCGTGATCGCCGCGCCGACCACCGAGCGCCGCGGCGAGGCGAGCACGTCGGCCAGCGAGGCAGTGGTGGGGCCGGGATCGAGGGCGGCCGTGGCATTGCACTGCGGGTCGAGATCCGCGACGAGCGTGCGGATGCCCCGGTGCAGGGCGGCGGACGCGAGCCCGAGGGTGACCGTGGTCTTCCCGACCCCGCCCTTGAGGCTGAGAACCGCAACAGTAGGCACGCCAGCAGCCTAGGCCAACCGGGGCACTACCCTGTCCGACTATGAAGACGGACACCGTGGCGGCGCGAGGTTCGGGGGCGGTTCGCCGGGTCCTCGAGGCAGAACTGCGGGCGGCCCGCGCCCGGGGCGTGGAGCGGCCGGTGGTCGTGGACGTCGGCGGTGGCAGCGGCGGCTGGGCGGTGCCCTTCGCCTCGGCGGGCTGCCTGGTCACCGTCGTCGAACCCAACCCCAACGCCTTGGCGACGCTGAAGCGCCGCGCGGCGGAAGAGGGCGTCTCGGACCGGATCACCGTGGTCGCGGACGACTCCGACGCGCTCGGCAGGCACGTCGCGGCCGGGTCCGCGGACCTGGTGCTGGCCCACGGGCTGCTGGAGGTCGTCGACGACCCGTCGGCGGTGCTCGCCGCGCTGGCCGCCGCGGTCTCGCCGGGAGGCGCGGTCTCCGTGCTCGTCGCGAACCGGCACGCCGCGGTCCTGCAGCGCGCGCTCGCGGGGCGGCTCGGCGAGGCGCAGGCCCTGCTCACCGGCCCCGACGGCGCGCTCCCCGACGGCAGGGACACCGTTCTCCGTCGCTTCGACAGCGAAGGCCTGCGCGCCCAGCTGGTGGCCGCGGGCCTCGAGGTCGCCCTCCTGCAGGGTGACGGCGTGGTCTCCGACTTCGTGCCCGGCGGCGTCCGGGAGGACGAGCTCGCCGAGTTCGAGCTCACCGCGGCCTCGGTCTCGCCCCTGCGGGACATCGCCGCCAAGCTCCACGCCTTCGCCCGCCGCGTTTGACAGTCCCTGAAGGCCACCTTGACAGCGTCTGACGCCGTGAAGGTGGCCTTCAGGGACAGTCGCGGTTTTTGTCGGTGGGGGCGGCTAGCGTGATGTCTCGTGGGACGAAACGCTGAACTTCCCGGGGGACTGGCCCGGTACCGGGTCACCACGGGTGCCACGACGCTGCCGGACGACACCGGCTGCGGGATGCTGCACGTCGACATGGACGCGTTCTTCGTGTCGGTCGAGCTGCGCACCAGGCCCGAGCTGGTCGGCAAGCCGGTGGTCGTCGCCGGGGGCGGGCCCCGGTCCGTGGTGGCGGCCGCGAATTACCCCGCGCGGAAGTTCGGGGTGCGCTCGGCGATGCCGTTCGCCACGGCCATGCGGCTGTGCCCGCACCTGATCAACATCCCGCCGACGTTCGGGCTCTACGGCGAGGTCTCCCGCGGGGTGATGGAGATCTTCCGCGAGCTCACCCCACTGGTGGAGCCGCTGAGCCTCGACGAGGCCTTTCTCGACGTGAGCGGCGCGCTGAAGCGGCTGGGCACCACCCCGGCGCGGCTCGGTGCGCGGTTGCGCGCCAGGGTCGTCGCCGAGCACGGCATCGTCTGCTCGGTCGGCGTGGCCAGGGTCAAGTTCGTCGCCAAGCTGGCGTCGGGCATGGCCAAGCCGGACGGCATGGTCGTCGTCCCGGCCGCCGAGACGCTGGCCTTCCTGCACCCACTGCCGGTTTCCGCGCTCTGGGGCGTCGGCCAGCGCACGGGGGAGCGGCTGAGCCAGCTCGGCCTGCACACGATCGCCGACGTCGCCGCCACCCCGCTGGCCCGGCTGCGGCGTTCGGTCGGGAACGCGGTCGGTGAGCACCTTTTCGCGCTGGCCAACGGGCACGACGAGCGGGCCGTCGTGCCGGAGTCGGCGGAGAAGTCGATCGGGGCCGAGGTGACCTTCGACGTCGACCAGCACGACAAGGGCGTCCTGGAGCTGGAGCTGCTGCGGTTGTCCGAGCGAGTCGCCGGGTCGCTGCGCGGCCGGGGGCTGCGCGGGCGGACGGTGTCGATCAAGGTGCGGTTCGCCGACTTCAAGACGATCACGAGGGCGCGGACGCTGGTCTCGGCCACCGACGTCGCCAGGGAGATTCACCGCGTCTCGGTCGAGCTGCTGGCCGAGCACGCGCCCTCGGGGGCGCTGCGGCTGATCGGCGTCAGGGTCGAGGGACTCGACACGGGGGAGGACGGCGAACAGCTCCTGTTCGACTCCCCGGCGCCCCGCTGGCGCGACGCCGAGGTCGCCGCGGACGTCGCCCGATCGAAGTTCGGGGCCGCCGCGGTGCGCCCGGCGTCCTTGTTGACACCGCGTGAAGGGTGAGTTCCGTCGCGGTTACGGTCTCAAAACGGCCTCGCGTCGGCCCTGAGGGGTGTTTTTGCCCAATTCGATCCCGACTGGATGCGGGATCGGGTAGTCGTCCGGGCGCGGGGCTCGTATCCTGGAGACTGACAGCCCGCCTGGGGCTGTCTGTTGGGTCCATCCGTTGCGCGGCCCGGCGCCCGCGACAGCTGTGCCGGAGGAGGAAAGATGCCACTCTCCGAGCATGAGCAGCGGCTGCTCGATCAGATCGAGCGCGAGCTCTATGCCGAGGACCCCAAGTTCGCATCCACGGTGCGAGGCACCCGGTTGCGGCGCCCCGCCCGCCGACGTCGGATCCAGGGCATCGCCCTGTTCGTAGTCGGAGTCGCACTGCTCGTGCTGGGCGTGATGCTGCCGTTCCGGGTGGCCGAGATCCCGCTCGTGAGCGTGCTCGGGTTCCTGGTGATGTTCTTCGGGGTGATGCTCGCCGTCACCTCGATCCGGCACGGTGCCGAGCCGGACGCCGGGGGCGGTGGGACCGAGTCCGGTGGCGGAGGCAAGCAGCCTTCCCGGAAGAGCTCCTTCACCCAGCGGATGGAAGAGCGCTTCCGGCAGCGCTTCGAAGAGCAGTAGCGCTCAGCCAGTCAGCCTGATGTCCGCGTTCCACCCCCGGGGTGGAACGCGGACATTCTTCTGTCCACCCGCGGGCCCTCCCGACCCGCGGGTGGGGTGGGGAACTGTCGCCGGGGGTTCCCGAGGGTGATCCTGTCCGGCTCGCGGGCCCCCAAAAAACGGCAGTAAAGGTCCCTTGCTCCCCCGATGGCCCTGTCTGCCAACCGCTTGCCCCTGAAGGCCACCTTCACAGCGTTAGACGCCGTGAAGGTGGCCTTCAGGGGCAGCAGCGGTAGCGGCGGGGTCAGCGGTTCCGGCGGAGTACGGACTTCGGGAAGAGGCGCCCGCGCCAGGACATCGGCGCGTTGCGGCGCAGGCTCTGGCGGACGTCGTCGAAGGCGGGCTCGAGGCTCGGGTCTTCGGTCCCGCCCTTGGCGTACCAGGCCTTCTCCACCACGCCGATGACGGTGCGCAGACCGGCGCGGCCGTCCTCGTCCAGGTGGTGCTTCTGCGCGACCTTCATCCCGGCCACCCGCACGGTGTCGCTGACCGGGATGGGCAGACCGCGGTCGGCGCACTCGTCCAGCAGTTCGTGCCAGGCCGCGTCGGCCGCCGCCGGGGAGTGGCCGGAGATCGTCTGCAGCCGCCTGCGCCGGGCTATTTCCCGCAGCGTCGCCGGTGCGCTCAGGCCGCCGAGCAGCAGCAGGACGATCAGCGCGAACCACCACGACACCCAGGCCGCGAGGAAGGCGATCGCGGCCGTGAACAGTCCCGCGCCGATCAGCGGAGCCCAGTTGATCAGCGTGGGCAACAGGGTGTTCTGGCCGGTATCGTCCACTCGTTCGGGTGATTCTCGGCCGTTCTTTTTCCGCGCCCCGGATGACTCCGGACCGGCGGGACCCGGCCGTCGCCGCCGGGCGTTGTAGACGTACCCGGCCGCCACGACCAGTGCCGCCAGCGCCGCCAGCACGGCGGCGACGATCGCGGGCCACACCGGGTCCGCCTGCGCTTGCTGGTCGGCCTGGCCCGCCGCCAGGTCCTTGCCCTTGTCGGGCGCGGTGCCGGTGGGCGGGGCGCTCGACGTCGGCGCGTTCGGCTTCTCGGTGTCGGGCTTGGTGCCGGGGCCGTCGGGGCTGTCCGGGCGCAGGTAGGACGGGACGATCCCGCGGCCGTCGGTGAGCGGGGTCGGGTCGAAGCTGACCCAGCCCTTGTCCCCGAAGTAGACCTCGACCCAGGCGTGCGCGTCCTGCGAGCTGATCGCCTGGTAGTCGGCCCTGGGGGTGCCGGAGGTGAAGCCGATGGCGACCCGGGACGGGATGCCGACGGCGCGGAGCATGACCGCCATCGCCGAGGCGTACTGCTCGCAGAACCCGCGCTTGCCCTTGAGGATGAAGTCGGCGAGCGCGTCCGAGTCGGTGGGTGGCGCCGTCTTGGTGTCGTAGACGAAGCCGTTCTGCGCGGTGAAGAACTGCCACAGCGCCTGCGCCTTGTCGAAGTTGTTCGACTTGCCCTCGGTGAGCTGCTCCGCCTTGGCCTGCACCCGGCTGTCCACCCGGTCGATGCGCGTGTACCCGGCGGGCAGCAGCTCGGCCTTCGGATCGGCCGCGCGCAACTCGTCCTTCGTCGGCTCCCGCACCGAAGCGGACTCGACGTATGGCGGCGGGCTCTGCTTGCTGGTGGTGAACACCGCGCCGCTGACCCGGTCGTAGAGCCAGTTGTCGCCCACCCCGGTCAGCGCACGGGGCGCGCCGTAGATCGGCAGCCAGTTGTCGTTCCAGTTCGTCGGCTCGATCTGGATCGCTCGCGAAGTGCCGGTGCCGTCGTCGCCGGGCGCGGGGGGCAGCGGCCGGTTGGCCTGTACGCCCGTCTGCGCGCGGCCGTTGGCGGCCAGGCCCCAGCCCTTGTTGGGCGTGTAGGTGTCGAGGGTGAAGGCGCGCAGCAGCCGCTTGTCCGGGCCCATCCCGCGAACCTTGAACAGCTCGACGTCGGCACCCTGATCGAGCAGGCCACGCAGCTCGGTGAACGGCTCGACGCCGAACCCGCCGCTGCCGCCGCGGCCCTGCCCGGTGTTGCCGGGCAGG
Organism: Amycolatopsis sp. H20-H5; assembly: GCF_035828755.1. Lineage (NCBI taxonomy): Bacteria > Bacillati > Actinomycetota > Actinomycetes > Pseudonocardiales > Pseudonocardiaceae > Amycolatopsis > Amycolatopsis sp. H20-H5. Next base: position 15,340 of record NZ_JAYMZS010000035.1, read on the forward strand.
CTGCCGACCGTGCCGACGCCGGTGATCGCGACCCCGGCGATGAGGCCGAGCACGATCGCGGCGCTCACCGCGGCCACCGGCATCGACATGGTGCCGGGGGAGCCGCCGAGCCCTGGCGCGTCGCGGTTGCGCCAGTTCCGGTGGCGGTGGCTGCCGTCGATGGCGAGCAACCCGGCGAAGGCGCCCGCGCCGAGCAGGAACGTCCACCAGGGGAGCATTTCGTCGGACAGCGCCGCGGGCACGGCGTAGACACAGAGAAGTACGAGCCCGGTGGCCGCCGGGGCCGCCGCGGCCACCGCGAGGGTGTCCACGAGCACCGCGACCAGCCCGATCGCGATGGTCACCAGGCACAGGATCGGCGGCGTGCCCTCGACCGGCGGCAGCCCGGTCCGGATCTGCTCCGCGGACGCGGCGAGCACGTCCCGCAGCTCGCCGAACGCGGCCGGGCCGGGGATGATCTGGAGGAAACCGCTGGTGCTGAACGCCCCGGTGATCAGGAACAGCAGCACGAGCAGCTGGCACAGCCCGACCACGACGGTGGGCGCGCGCAGCGAGCGCAGCGCCAGTCCGGTCGAGGCGACGAGCACCACCGCGACGAGCAGATAGCCGAACCACGCCCAGCCGGCGACGACGCCGGTCAGCGAGGTGGCCGCGCAGAGGGTGGCCACCCCGGCGGCGACCGGCGCGAGCACGGTGCCCGACCAGACGGACGGCCGGGGAGGTTCGCGGGGGGTCGGGGTGTGCAGCCTCGGGGGCGCGGTGGCGGTCACAGGCCACCGCCGATCAGCGTGCCGCGACGGGCGGCGGTGGCACACAGGTCCGCCCACACCTGGGGCATCGGCGAACCGGGCCCGGCGACGACCACGCCCCAGCCCGCGGCCCGCAGCAGCGCCACGGACTCCTCGGTGGCGGCGGCGTGGTGCTCGGGCGCGTTCACGCCCGCTGACCAGGTCGGCGTGTCCAGCAGCACGGCGAGGCTGCGGATGCCGCGCGGCCGGTAGCGGGCGAGTTCGAGGACGGCTTCGTTGCTGACCGTGCCCAGCACGGCGATGAGCTCCTGGCCCGCGGCCGGGTCGCCGGCCAGCGTGATGTCGCGCTGGTGGGCGGCCTGCAGCGCGGCGAGCGCGTCGAGCACGACGTTGTCGTAGTGCTCCCCGCCCTCGCCGGGGGTGTCGGCGATCGTCTGGCCGTGCTCGGTGACCAGCCGGACGCGGTGCCCGGAGCGGCGCAGGTGCAGGCAGACCGAGGCGGCGAAGGACACGGCCCACTCCAGGCTGGCGGCCGGGCCGGCGCCGTGGTGCGCCGCGGCCCGGTGGTCCAGCAGCACGGTGGTGCCGCCGCGCCACGGCCGTTCCTCGACGCGGACCATGATCTCGTCCCGCCGCGCCGTCGAGCGCCAGTGCACCTTGCGCAGGTCGTCGCCCTGGCGGTACTGCCGGACGATGACGTCCGCCTCGCCCTGGCCCGCGTGCAGGCGGATGCTGCCGTCGTCGCCGGCGCCGATGCCCGCGCCGCTGGGCAGGCCCCAGAGCCCGGCCACCCGCGGCACCACGACCAGCCGGAGTGGCCGATCAGCTCGCGTTCGAACTCGCAGAGCCCGAACGGGTCGGTGATGGTCGCGCGCAGCGGCCCGACCTGCTGGATCCCGCGCAGCACCGGCTGCAGCGGGTAGCGCAGGGCGACCTTGCGGTCGTGGGGGAGCCGTTCGACGACGAACCGCGGCCGCGAGCCCAGCGCGTAGGGCACGCCGTCCTCGAGCAGCACCTCGCCGGCCGGGAGGCGCCCGTTGCGCCACAGGTCGAGCTGGACCTCGCCGGGTGAACCCACCGAGACCCGGTCCGGGCGCAGCGCGCGGCCCGCGCCGATGCGCAGCCGCGACGCCGAGAGGAAGTACGCGACCAGCAGCGGCAGGGCCACCACGAACACGGCCACCCGCAGCAGGTCCCGCTCGTTGAGGATCACGGAACAAGCCGCCGCGGCGACTCCCGCGGCGAGGAGGCAGCGGCCCCGCGTGGTCAGGCCCGACAATGCGCGCAGCATGTGCTGTCTCTTCTGCTAGCGGTGGCCCTGCCCGTTGCCCTCGCGACCGGCGCCCTGGGGCACGGGGACGCGGTGCAGCACGGCGCGGACCACGTCGGTGGAGGAACGGCGGGCGGCGTGCGCCTCGGTGGTGAGCACGAGCCGGTGCGCGAGCACCGGGACGGCGACCGTGTGGATGTCGTCCGGCACCACGTAGTCACGGCCCGAAAGCGCCGCCTGCGCCCGTGCGGACCGCACGAGCTGCAGGGTGGCCCGCGGCGACGCGCCCAGCCGGATCTCCGGCACCTGCCTGGTCGTCGACACGAGCTCGACGGCGTAGCGCCGGACCTCCGGCGAGAGGTGCACCGTGCGCACCAGCTCGATGAGCCGCTTGACCGTCTCGCCGTCGGAAACCGGCGTCAGGTCGGCCATCGGGTTGTGCCCGGCGTGCTCCTCGACCATGGCCAGCTCGGCCGCGGTGTCGGGGTAGCCGATGGACACCCGCGCGGTGAACCTGTCCCGCTGGGCCTCGGGCAGCGCGTAGGTGCCCTCCATCTCGATCGGGTTCTGGGTGGCGATCACCATGAACGGCTCGTCGAGGGTGTACGTGCTGGTGTCGACGGTGACCTGGTGCTCTTCCATGCACTCCAGCAACGCCGACTGCGTCTTCGGGGAGGCGCGGTTGATCTCGTCGCCGACCACGATGTTCGCGAACACCGGCCCGGGGCGGAACTCGAACCCGCCGCTCTGCCGGTTGTAGATCGAGACCCCGGTGACGTCGCTGGGCAGCAGGTCCGGGGTGAACTGGATCCGGCTGACCGTGCAGTCGATCGACCGGGCGAGCGCCTTGGCCAGCGAGGTCTTGCCGACGCCGGGCACGTCCTCCACGAGGAGGTGGCCTTCGGCGAGGAGGGTGACGAGTGCGATCCGGATGACGTCGGGTTTGCCGACCAGTACCCGTTCCACGTTGGCGGCGATGCGCCGGGCCGTTTCGTGCAGCTCGTCGAGGGACGCTCTGCCCGCGAGGCCGTGCACCGAGCTGGAGTCCGCCGGATAGGGGGACTGCCCGGTCGCCTGCTCGCCCTGCTGTTCGACGGGCGTCGCAGACCTGATTCTCGACGTCACTCGACCTCCTGGTGCCGCGTGGCTGTGCGCTGGTGTGACGGTGGTGCTGGTGGGGTTCTGCTGCTCTCGCGCAGCAGTCAGCCTCCCATGAAGTGTGTCAAACTCGGGCGAACTCGGCGTGAGAACCCCATCATGACGCAGAGTAGGCGATTCTACTAGGCCGTTCGGGTGAGGTTGGCGCTGTTTCAGGTGCTCCCGCTAACCCTGGGCTTTGACGTATGCTCCGGTGCGAGGTCGCTCGACTACGGAGAGGCGTAACCGCACATGACGGATGTGGGTACGAAACCGCGCTTCGACGTCCGGGCCTTCGCCGTGGCACCCGAGCTGGCGAACGACGCCTACGCCCAGATCACCGCGCTGCAGGACCTGGTGGGCGAGATGGTCCGTGAGGCCAAGGTGCTCGGGCGCACCGTCCCGCTCGGCGGCGGGTACGCCGACGAGATCGGCCGGTTCATGGCCGAGTACGGGATCGGCGCCGACGGCTCGGCCGTCAAGGCGCTCACCGACTTCGGCCGGGAGCTCGAGGGCCTCAAGAAGCGCATCGCCAAGGCGCTCGGCCGCTACCAGGAGCAGGACGAGGCCGCCGCCGCGGGCATCGACTGCGTCGGCGGCTGATCGATGACGTCCTTCTCCCCGGCTCTGCTTCGTCAGGGCCGCTGGCTCGCTGCCCCGGCGCTGCTCGTCGTACTCGCCGGCTGCGGCCAGCCTGGCCAAGCCCAATCCGCGGGCGGCGGAACTCCTTCACGGCATACCGCGGTTTTCTCCGCTTCGGCCGGTGTCCCCGAACCCGGGCCGTCCGCCGCGCCGACGCTGGCCACGCTCGATCCGTGCGCCGTGCTGTCGCCGGTCGACCGGTCGACGGCCGGGCTCTCGACGTTCGGCAAGGCGAAGAAGGTCGGCGAGACCCGCGGCTGTGACTGGACCGAACCCGGCGCGTTCGGCGTCAGCGTGACCGTGGACGAGAAGTCCGGGCTCGCCGACCTCGAGATCGCCCGCAAGACGGCGGCGAAGACCAAGGTCGGCGCCCACCAGGCGCTGCGGGTGTCGGACAAGAAGGCGGCCGACGGCACTTGTTCCGTGCTGCTCGGCGTCGGCGCCGCGGCCAGTGTCCAGATCGATGTGAGCAACACGAGTTTCACCGACACCGCACTCGCCTGCAGCCGGGCGAACACGGTGGCCGGGCTGGTCGAACCGAAGCTCCCCTGACGGAAGGTGCGCCTGTTGCCGGAACCAGAAGCCGCCGGCCGGGAGGTCCCGGCCGCGAACGCGCGGTACGAGTCCTACAGCCACGAAGCGATGGCCGCCGAAGTCGGCCGGGGCAACGAGCCGACCGACGCCGGTCAACTCGGCGCGCAGTGGCAGGGCCTCGCCCAGCGGCTGCAGGAGTCCACCTCCGGCCTGGCCGGGCTCGCCGCCCGCAGTCAGGACAGCTGGCAGGGCGCCGCCGGTGACGCCGTCCGCTCGGTGCTGGGCGAGGCCACGGGCTGGCTCGCGCGGTCCGCGTCGGTCTCGTCCACGGTCGGGGAGTCGGTCGCCGCGCAGGCGGAGGTCGCCGCGAGGGCGCGGGCGGACATGCCGCCGCCGGTGAGCTACGAACCCGGCGAGATGATCCGGGGCGCGGCCGCGAGCGGCAACGTCCTCCTGCTGGCCGGGCTGTCCTTGGCGATGGAGAGCCGCCGTCAGGAGGCGGAAGCCGCGCGGATCAAGGCGATGGACGTGATGAACACCCGCGACGCCGCCCTGCGCGACCTGGTCCCCCACGAGTCCTTCGACCCGCCACCGGCGCTGGGCCGGTCTTGATCCGCGTCTCCGCCTCGGCGTTCGACGTGCTCTGGGACGACCTAGGCCATACGCGCGCCCCTGAGCCGCTGGCCGTGCGCAATGTCGGCGGCACCCGGCAGGAACGGGCCGAGATCCGCCGGGCGGTGTACGAAAACCTCGCCGAACGCGGCCTCTACGACGGCGACCGCCTCGACGCTGCCCTCGAGGCCCGGCTCGGCCTGCTCGCGAACGCGGAGCTGTTCGTCGAATGCGAAGCCCTCGCTGACATGACCGCCGAGGCGCCTTTCCGCGCGGTGGCAGCGGTCCGCGGCAGGCACGGCGTGCTGGCGGCACAGCCGGGACAGACGATCTCGCTGTCGTCGATCCGCGACGGCGAGGTGTTCTCCGCGATCATCGACGTCCTCCCGGAACTGAGCCCCGGCCCCGGCTACGGCGTGAGCCTCCCGGCCACCACGCTGGGCGAGAGGGTGGATGGGGTGGCCGATCCCGTGTTCGGCGACGGCCGGACCCGTTCGGGCGCCTCGGAAACCCAGCTGCGCGAGGTCTTGGCCATCCAGGCGAGGCCGGTCTACAGCGCGGGCCAGTTCAGCGTCCGGGTGCGCGAACCCGGCGGCGGCCTGCGCCGCGCGGGCGGGCTCACCTGGTTCGACACCGACGTCGGCGCCTACTGCGCGGCCGTGACCGAGGGCCGTGGCGGCCGCGACTGGGTGAACGTGGCCCCGGTCGACGGCCCCCGGCTCGCGAGCCGCCTCGCCGCCTTGGTGAACCCGGACTAGCTGTCGGCGAGTTCCCCGGACGCGCCCGCGGGTGCGTTGTTGCTGTCCGGATGTTCGGAATGTCCGGAGGGGGGTGCGATGAGTGTGCCGTTCGGCGGCCAGGTGCGGGATCCGCAGGAATGGATGCGCGAGCAGGAGCGGCGCGGCGCCGAGCTGCTCGCCAAGGCCGAGGAGGCCAAGACCGAGCTGGCGAACAACATCGTCACGCTGAGCAGCCGGGACAGGCTGGTCACCGTGAGGGTGATCCGGGCGGGGGACTGACCGCGCTGGCCGGTGGGACACCTCGGGGCCGCGCGAGAAGGCGGTCACCCAGGAGGTGGTCTACTCGGTCCCGGCGCTGTCCGGGACCGTGCCGGTGGGCGAGTACCGGTTCAGCTATCGCTACAGCGAGCGGCACGTCGTCGCCCCTGTCGACCACCCCGTGTGGACACACGGCAAGGGCTTCTACGTCTTCCTCACCGCCGCCGCCGCGGTGATCGCCTTCGTGCTGTTCGGCTTGGCCGGTTTCTGGGTGAACCGCCGCCTGCCGCCGCCCAAGGACAAAGAGACCGCCAAGGACTGGCGCGGCGTCGACCGCCGAGGCAAACGCAACGCCGCTGAGCCCGACTCAGCGGTCTCTGAAGGCCACCTTGAGGGACCTAGAGTCCCTCAAGGTGGCCTTCAGAGACTTGCGGTACGCACTGGACGTACCGCCCCCCACCGCGCCCCACGGATTCCCCCACTTCGGCCCCCACGGGCCCTGGATAGTGCTCGCGCGGCCGGAAACCGGACGTTTGAACCCTCCTTTCGGTTGCTTCGACCCCCACCGCGGGGGATCTTCCCCACCTGCCCCCACCCGCCCCCCACCTGGGCCCACTCGGCTGACCTGCGTAAACGCCTGACACTACGGAGTGAGGACGGTGTTTGACGCGTTGACTGTGGTGAAAAGTGGGGTACGGTGGTGCGCAGTGGGGCGGAAGGGAAGCCCCGTAACCGATCCCAGTGGTTTCCACCGGTTTCGGTAGGGAGGTGGAAGCCGATGTTCCTCGGCACCCACACCCCGAAACTGGACGACAAGGGGCGGCTCACGCTGCCCGCGAAGTTCCGCGACGAGCTCGCGGGCGGGCTGATGATCACCAAGGGGCAGGACCACTGCCTCTACGTCTTCCCCCGCGCCGAGTTCGAGACGATGGCGCGCAAGGTGGCCGACGCCCCGTTCACCAACGAGGCGGTTCGGGCCTACCAGCGCTATCTCTTCGCCGGGACGGACGAACAACGCCCTGACGGGCAGGGGCGCATCCCCATCGCGTCCGAGCTCCGGCGTTATGCCGGACTCAACAAGGAGTGCGTGGTGATCGGGGCGATCACCAGGCTGGAGATCTGGGACGCCCAAGCGTGGCAGGGCTACCTGGACCAACACGAGGACAGCTACGCGAAGGCTCGAGAGGAAGTTTTGCCGGGCGTGTTCTAGACACGCGGTTCGCCGGATCGCACCCACGCCGTCGGGGGGTGGGGGTTCGCCGGTCGCCGCGGGAAAGGAACCGCCCCAGCGGATGCCGTGAGGCCTCTGTCCGCTCTTTGGCCCTGGTGCACCTTCCCCGGTACCAGGTCAGTAGCGGGCGGACAGGGACCTGACGGCATCCGCCGCATCTTCCCCGGGCTGATCCACAGCAGGAAGGGGGAGGGCCATGGCGAACGAGCACGAGCACGTACCGGTGCTGCTGGACAGGATCGTCGAACTGTTCACGCCCGCCTTCGCCGGTCGCGGCGCCGTACTGGTCGACGCGACCGTCGGCCTCGGCGGCCACTCCGACGCACTGCTCACCGCTTTCCCGGACCTCCGTCTCGTCGCGCTGGACCGCGACCCCGCCGCGCTGGAACGCTCCGGGGAACGCCTGGCCCGCCACGGTGACCGGGTCGAGCTGGTGCACGCGGTCTACGACGAGATGCCAGAGGCACTCGAAGAGCTCGGACTGTCCAAGGTGGACGGGATCCTGTTCGACCTCGGGGTCTCCTCGATGCAGCTGGACCGCGCCGAGCGCGGTTTCGCCTACTCCAAGGACTCCCCGCTGGACATGCGGATGGACCCGACCACCGGGTTCACCGCCGCGGAAGTGCTCAACACCTACGCGCCCGGCGAGCTGATCCGGATCCTGCGCGACTACGGCGAGGAGCGGTTCGCCCAGCGGATCGTCCGGTCCGTGGTCAAGGAGCGTGAAAAGGAGCCGTTCACCTTCAGCGGCAGGCTCGTCGAGCTGCTCTACGACGCCGTTCCCGCGGCCAGCAGGCGGACCGGGGGACACCCCGCGAAGCGCACGTTCCAGGCGCTGCGGATCGAGGTCAACGGCGAGCTCGAGGTGCTGCGGCGCGCGATGCCCGCGGCGCTGTCGGTGCTGGGCATGGGCGGCCGGATCGTCGTCGAGGCGTATCAGTCCCTTGAGGACAGGCTGGTCAAGCAAGCGCTGGCCGCCGGGGCGAAATCCCGGACCCCGGAAGGTCTTCCGGTGGAACTGCCGGGGCACGGACCCGAACTGAAGATGCTGACAAGAGGGGCCGAGAAGGCCGACGAGGCGGAAACGGAGCACAACCCGCGCGCGGCGTCGGTGCGGCTCCGGGCCGCCGAACGAATCGGAGAGGCAGCACGATGACCGCTCCCGCGAAGTCCCGTGGCCGCCGGAGCGCACCGGCGACCCGCCCGCGTGCCAGTGCGACCGAAACGGTCGAGCAGGCGCCAGACGTCACCGAACCAGACGCGACGCCGTCGCGTCGTGGTTCCCGCGGCCGCACGTCCGCGGCCGAACGCGCGTACGCCCGCCGCGCCCAGCGCGCCGATCTCCTGCAGCGTGAGCAGCTGGAGCGGCCCGACGCGCTGGAGAAGGCCGCGCCGCGGAAGTTCAAGCTGAGCTGGCCGAAGTCACGCGCCTCGTTCGTGCTGATGATGATGGGCCTGCTCGCCGCCGGGGTGGCGACCACGCTGTGGCTGTCCACCCAGGCGATCGCGGACTCCTACCGGCTCGAGCAGCTGCGCACGCACAACGCGAGCCTGGCCGAGGCCAAGGAGAAGCTGCAGCGCGAGGTCACCAAGAACGCGTCGGCCTCTTCACTGGCCGAACTGGCTCGGCAGCAGGGCATGGTCCCCGGCGGTGACCCCGCGCGCATCGTGGTCGGTCCCGACGGTTCCACCACGCTCGTCGGAGACCCGAAGAAGGCACAGGGCGACGTACCCGCGGCGCAGGCGCCACCCGAGGTCCCCGCGGCCGCCGGAACCCAGCAGGGCGCGCCGATCGAGGGCGACCAGCCCGCAGTGCCCGCCGAGGCCCAGGGAGGGCAATAGATGTCGCCGTCGTCGCCGGGCAGGCCGGCCCAGTCACGGGGCCGGTCCACCGGCAGCGCCCGCCGCACGTACTCCGCCGGCACGCGCCGGGCCGCGGCCAAGCGCGCCAACGGCGGCCAGCGCAGCAGGTTCGCCGCGGTGCGGGTCGGACTCGTGGTGATCATGGTGATCGCCGGCGCCCAGCTGATCCGGGTGCAGGGCTTCGAGGCCGCCGACCTGTCCGCCGCCGCGGTCCGCCAGCGCACCCTCACCATCGACATCCCGGCCCAGCGCGGGTCCATTGTGGACCGCAACGGCGCCAAGCTGGCGTTCAGCGTGGAGGTGCGGACGCTGTCGGTGAACCTGGCGCTGGTGCACCGCACCCAGGACGCTTTCGCGGCGAAGAACCCCACGAGGCAGGGCGTCGACTTCGACGCCACCGTGGCGAAGGCCGCGAAGTACATGGCGGGCAAACTGGCCGGGATGAAAACCGAGCAGGAGCTGCTCGACCTGTTCCACAAGCAGGCGAAGTTCACCTACCTGCAGGACAACGTCGAGCCCTCGGTGGCCAACGACATCGTCAAGCAGTTCCCCTGGATCGAGGTGGAGAAGCGCGCGCTGCGCGAGTACCCCGGCGATTCGGTCGGGGCGAACATCGTCGGCCTTGCCAACTGGCGGACGGAAGACAAGGACACCTCGAAGCACAACCTGCACGGCCTCGTCGGGCTCGAGCTGTCCAGGGACAACGACCTCGCCGGTACCCCCGGCAAGCGCATGGTCAACACGCAGAACGGGAACGACAACGTCATCATCCCGGGCAGTGAGCACGAACTGGCGCCCGCGACCCCCGGTTCGGACCTGCAGCTCACCATCGACTCCGACCTGCAGTACGAACTGCAGCGGCAGCTGGCCGACTACGCGAGGGCCACCAACGCCAAGGGCGCGCAGGCGGTCATCATGGACGCGAAGACCGGCGAGGTCTACGCGCTGGCCAACGACAAGACGTTCAACCCCAACGACCCCGCCACGTACAAGGATCCCGAACTGCTCAACAACCGGGCGGTGACGACCCCGTACGAGCCCGGCTCGGTGAACAAGATCATCACCGCGACCGGTGCGATCGACGAAGGCGTCGCGACCCCGGAGTCGACGGTTTCGGTGCCAGGGGAGCTGAAGGTCGCGGACAAGGTCGTGCACGACGCCTGGGTCCACGGCACGCAGGATTTCACCACCACCGGCATCTTCGCGAAATCCTCCAACATCGGGACGCTGCTGCTGGCGCAGAAGATCGGCGAGGACCACTACGCCGACCTGCTCAAGAAGTTCGGCCTCGGCCAGCGCACCGGTATCGGCCTGCCCGGCGAGAGCGCGGGGTTCGTGCCGCCGCGCAACCAGTGGTACGCGACGACGTTCGGCAACCTGCCGATCGGCCAGGGCCTGTCGATGACGGTCGTGCAGATGGCCGGGATGTACCAGACGATCGCCAACGGCGGCCTGCGCGTCGAGCCCAGGGTGGTCAAGGCCAAGGTGAACCCGGACGGCACGGTGGTGCCCGAACCCGCGCCGAAGTCCGTCCAGGTGGTCAGCCCGCAGACGGCCAAGACGGTGCTCGACATGATGCGCGCGGTCGCGCAGAACGGCAAGGGCCTCAACAAGGGCACCGCGACGACCGCCGCGCTCGACGGCTACCAGATCTCCGGCAAGACCGGCACCGGGCAGCAGGTGGACCCGAGGACGAAGGCGTATTCCGACCACCTCTACAACATCACCTTCGCCGGGAGCCTGCCCGCGGACAACCCCCGGTTCGTCGTCGCGATCCGGCTGGACGCGCCGGACACGACGCTGCCCGCCGGGCATTCCGCCGGGCCGCTGTTCCACAGTCTCGCGTCGTACCTGACGCAGCGTTTCCAGATCCCGCTGTCGGACGGGCCCGCGCCGATCGTGCCGCTCGTCGTCGGCTGAACCGCCGGACAGGCCAAGGGACCCCCGGGGACAGCAAGTGTCCACGAGGGTCCCTTTGCTTTCCGCCGGACGCGCCAAGTCCTTGTGCCGCAACCGATCCGGGGATTCCCCAATACCATGACCGAGATCACCTTCCGCACACCCCGTACCGCGTTGGGTCACCCGAATGCCACCCCAGTAGCCTTCCTTGCTGTGTCGGTGCCAACCTCTGATCCCCGCAACGGGCCTTCGAGCGACGGGCCTGTGAAGGCCGTCGCCGCGCCTCCGCGCCCGGCCCGGATCGAACCCGTTCCGCTGGCGACCCTGCTCGCGCGCGCCGACGCGCGGCTCATCGCCACCGACGACGGCGCCGAGCCCGCGATCACCGGGACCACCCTGCGCGCGCAGCACGTCCTGCCCGGCGACCTCTTCGCCGCCCTGCCCGGCGCCCGGGCGCACGGCGCGGACTTCAGCGAGCAGGCTGTCGCCGCCGGCGCGGTGGCCGTGCTCACCGACGAGGCCGGGGCCGAGCGGCCCGCGCTGCGTGACGCCGGCGTGCCCGTCCTGGTGCACCCGGACCCGCGGGGCGTGCTCGGTTCCATCGCCGCCTGGGTCTACGGCGAGCCGTCGCTCGACCTGGCCGTGCTGGGCATCACCGGCACCTCGGGCAAGACCACCACCTCCTACCTGGTCGACGCGGGGCTGCACGCCGCCGGGCTGACCACCGGGATGATCGGCACGGTCGAGACCCGCATCGCCGGGGAGCGCCTCGCCAGCGGCTTCACCACGCCCGAGGCGCCCGACCTGCAGGCGCTGCTCGCGGTGATGGTCGAACAGGGCGTCACCCACGTGCCGATGGAGGTCTCCAGCCACGCGCTCGCGCTGGGCCGGGCCAACGGCACCCGGTTCGCGGTCGGCGCGTTCACCAATCTCTCCCAGGACCACCTGGACTTCCACCACGACATGCAGGAGTACTTCGCGGCGAAGTCCCTGCTGTTCGACGGCCGGTCCACCACCGAGGTGGTCGTCGTCGACAGCGCGTGGGGCCAGGCGCTGCTCACCCCGCAGACCGTGCGCGTGTCCACCGAGGGCAACGACGCGGACTGGTGGGCCACCGACCTGCTGGCGCTGCCCGCGGGTGAGCAGTCGTTCGTCCTGCACGGCCCCCGCGGCCGCACCGCCGAGGCCAGGATCCCGCTGCCCGGCGCCTTCAACGTCGCCAACGCCCTGCTCGCCGCCGCGATCCTCGACACCACCGGCGTGGAGCTCGCCGACATCGTCACCGGGCTCGCGCGGGTACAGGTCCCCGGCCGGATGGAACGCGTCCACCTCGGCCAGGCGTTCACCGCCGTCGTCGACTACGCGCACAAGCCCGCGGCCGTCGCACAGGGCCTCGACGCGTTGCGTGCCCGCACCGACGGCCGGATCATCACCGTGCTCGGCTGCGGCGGCGACCGCGACACCGCCAAGCGCCCGATGATGGGCGAGGCCGCGGTGCGCCGCAGCGACGTGCTCATCGTGACCGACGACAACCCGCGTTCCGAGGAGCCAGCCGCGATCCGCGCCGCGATGCTGGCCGGCGCCCGGGGTGTCGGGCCTTCCCAGGGTGGCGAGCTGATCGAGCTCGGGGACCGCCGCGAGGCCATCACCCGGGCCGTCGCACTCGCCGAGCCGGGCGACATCGTCTTCATCGCGGGCAAGGGGCACGAGACCGGCCAGGAAATCCATGGCGTGGTGCACCCGTTTTCCGACCGTGACGAGCTCGGGGCCGCAATAAGAAACCGACTTGAGGTGACGGTGGAGCCGAGCCCGAATGTGAACGTGCGATGACTGGCATCGGCCGTAGGCCCCGCTTTCGTGGTGGCCGGGCTTCTTTCGTGGCCGAGGTGTCGGCTGTGCGGATGGTGAGCCCGGTCGACGGGAAAGCGGACGGATGTACTCAGACGGACTTTGAGGTGACTGTGTGATCGTGCTCAGCTTGGCCGAGATCGCCGACGTCGTCGGCGGCCGCCTGCACCGGACCGATGGTGCCGCCGAGGTCACCGCGAGCGTCGAGTTCGACACCCGCGTGCTCACGCCGGGGAGCCTGTTCGTCGCACTGCCCGGGGTGCGGGTCGACGGCCATGGCTTCGCGGCCAAGGCCGTCGAGGCCGGTGCGGTGGGCGTCCTCGCGGCTCGCGAGGTCGACGCCGCCGCGATCATCGTGCCCTCGCTGGACCAGGGGCAGGGCCACGCGAGGGCCTTCGCGCTGACCGGTGACAAGGACGGTTCCGGCGCGGCCGTGCTGGCGGCGCTGGGCAAGCTCGCCCGGTACGTCGTGCGGCGGCTGTCCGAGGGCAACCTGACCGTCGTCGGGGTCACCGGCTCGTCCGGGAAGACCTCCACCAAGGACGTCATCGCGCAGCTGCTGGAGCCGCTGGGCACGACCGTGGCCCCGCCGGGGTCGTTCAACAACGAGCTCGGTCACCCGTGGACCGCGCTGAGGGCCGACGAACACACCCGGCACCTGGTGCTGGAGCTGTCCGCACGCGGGCCGGGCCACATCGCCGAGCTGGCCGCCATCGCCCCGCCGCGGATCGGCGTGGTGCTCAACGTCGGGACGGCGCACGTCGGGGAGTTCGGCTCCCGCGACGGCATCGCTAAGACCAAGGGCGAGCTCGTCGAGGCGCTGCCGAGCGCCGCGGACGGCGGGGTCGCCGTACTCAACCTCGACGATCCGCTGGTAGCGGCCATGGCGAGCCGCACCACCGCCCGGGTCGTCGGCGTCGGTGAGGGCGCGTCCGCGCAGGTCAGGGCCATCGGCATCACCCTCGACGACGAGGCAAGGGCGTCGTTCCGGCTGGTCACGCCCGCCGGGGAAGCGGACGTCACGCTGCCGCTGCACGGCGAGCACCACGTCGGCAACGCGCTCTCCGCGGCCGCTGTCGCCCTCGAACTCGGCTCGACCCCGCAGGAGATCGCCGAGCGGCTTTCCGGCCTGCGGCGGCGCTCCGAGCGACGGATGGACGTCACCACCCGTCCCGACGGGGTGACCGTCCTCAACGATTCGTTCAATGCCAACCCCGAGTCGATGCGGGCCGCGCTCAAGGCGCTCGCGTCGATGAGCAAGGAGCGTCGCTCGTGGGCCGTGCTCGGCGTCATGGGTGAGCTCGGCGAAGACTCAGTGTCCGCGCACGACGGCATCGGCAGGCTGGTCGTGCGGCTCAACGTCTCGAAGCTCGTGGTCATCGGGCAGGAGGCCGCGGCGATGCACCACGCGGCCAACCAGGAAGGCTCCTGGGGCGAGGAGTCGGTGCTGGTACCCGACATCGCGGCCGCTGTCGCCCTGCTGCATGATCAGCTCCGCCCGGACGACGTCGTGCTGGTGAAGGCCTCCAAGGCCGCCGCGCTCTGGCAGGTCGCCGAGGCGCTGCTCGAACCTGCTCCACCCACTGAAGTACCTGCTGAAGTACCTGCTGAAAACTCCCTTTCCCAAGAACGCTCGAACGGTGGTGACGCGTGATCAGCATCCTGATCGCGGCCGGGGCGGGCCTGCTGGTCTCCATTCTCCTGACCCCCTATCTGATCCGGGTGTTCTCCCGGCAGGGCTTCGGCCAGGAGATCCGGGAGGAAGGGCCGGCCGGCCACAAGTCCAAGCGCGGTACGCCGACGATGGGCGGCGTCGCGATCATCACCGCGATGGTCGCCGGCTATTTCGTGGCGCATCTGATCAGCTGGATGGGCAGCTCCACCGGCGGCGGGCCCTCGGTGTCCGGCCTGCTGGTGCTCTTCCTGGCCGTGGCACTCGGCGTCGTCGGCTTCCTCGACGACTTCATCAAGATCCGCAAGCAGCGCAACCTCGGCCTGAACAAGACGGCGAAGCTGGTCGGCCAGCTCGTGGTGACGATCGTGTTCGCCTTCCTCGCGCTGCAGTTCCCCGACGCGCGCGGGCTGACCCCGGCGTCGGAGAGCCTTTCCTACGTTCGCGACCTCACCCTGATCTCGTTCCCGCTGATCGTCTTCGTGATCTTCTGCTACATCGTGATCTCCGGCTGGTCGAACGCGGTGAACTTCACCGACGGGCTCGACGGCCTGGCCGGCGGCGCGGCCGCGATGGTGCTCGCCACCTACGTGGTCATCGCGTTCTGGCAGGAGCGGTTGTCGTGCGGGGTGAACCCGCAGGCCGCCTGTTACGACGTCCGCGACCCGCTGGACCTGGCCGTGGTCGCCGCGGCGGCGACCGGCGCCTGCGTCGGCTTCCTGTGGTGGAACGCCGCGCCCGCGAAGATCTTCATGGGCGACACCGGCTCGCTGGCGCTGGGCGGCCTGGTCGCCGGGCTGTCGATGACCACCCGCACCGAGCTGCTCGCCATCGTCATCGGCGGCCTGTTCATGGTCGAGATGATCTCGGTGGTCGCGCAGATCGCGGTCTTCCGGACCACCCGGCGAAGGCTCTTCCGGATGGCCCCCTTCCATCACCACTTCGAACTCGCCGGGTGGGCCGAAACCACGGTGATCATCCGGTTCTGGTTGCTCTCGGCCATCTGCTGCATGTTCGGTCTCGGCCTGTTCTACAGCGAACAACTCGGCGTCGGAGGATAAAACCGTGAACCTTGCCGGAACGCGGGTCCTGGTAGCCGGAGCCGGGGTCACCGGCAAGTCCGTGGTACCCGTCCTGGTCGGACTGGGCGCGCTGGTCACCGTCACCGATGCCAAGCCCGACCGGCTCACGGAGCTCGAGGGGCTCGGCGCCGAACTGGTGCCGGGCCTGACCGAGCCGCCCGAGGGCACCCAGCTCGTCGTGACCACGCCCGGCTGGCGCCCCACGGCGCCGCTGCACGTGGCCGCCGCGGCGGCGGGCATCGAGGTCATCGGTGACGTCGAGCTGGCCTGGCGCGTCGGGCAGCTGCGGGAGAACCCGCCCGTCTGGCTGGCCGTCACCGGCACCAACGGCAAGACCACCACCGTCGGCATGCTGGAATCGATCCTGCGTGCGGGCGGCCTCAACGCCGTGGCCTGCGGGAACATCGGGTACGCCGTGCTCGACGCTATCCAGGCGGGCTACGACGTCCTCGCCGTCGAACTGTCCAGCTTCCAGCTGCACTGGTCCTCGACGCTGGCCCCGCGGGCGTCGGTGGTGCTGAACCTGGCCGAGGACCACATCGACTGGCACGGCTCGATGGACGAGTACGCCGCCGCTAAGGGGAAGGTCCACGCCCGTTCGCACACCGTCGTGCACAACCTGGCCGACGAGTGGTCCGGCCGCCTCGCCGACGAGCACGCCCCGGCGGACGCGCGGCGGGTCGCCTTCGGCCTGGACACCCCGCGTGCCGGGGAGCTCGGGCTGGTCGAGGACCTGCTGATCGACCGCGCTTTCGTGGCGGACCCGGCCGCCAGCGCCGAGGAACTCGCCACGCTCGCCGACGTCCGTCCCGCCGGGCCGCACAACGTCGCCAACGCCTACGCCGCGGCCGCGCTGGCCCGCGCGCAGGGCGTCGAAGCCGACGCCGTGGCGAAGGGACTCCAGCAGTACCAGCCCGCTCCGCACCGCGCGGCCGAGGTCGGCGAGGTCGGCGGCGTCCGCTACATCAACGACTCGAAGGCGACCAATCCGCACGCCGCAGCCGGGTCGCTCCGGTCGCACCTCGACGTCGTCTGGATCGCCGGGGGCCAGCTCAAGGGCGCTTCGGTGGACGAACTCGTCGCCTCGATCGCTGGCAGGCTCCGCGGAGTTGTGCTACTCGGGGTCGATTCACCCGTGATCGCCGCCGCTGTCGCGCGACACGCGCCGGATGTCCCGGTGAACCACGTCCGTCCGGGTGACGATGACCCCATGACTGCGGCGGTGAGTGCGGCCAGCGCGATGGCGCGTCCTGGCGACGTGGTGCTGCTCGCCCCCGCCGCGGCGTCGCTGGACATGTTCACGGGCTACGGCGAGCGCGGGGACGCGTTCGCCGAGGCGGTCCGTGTCCTGCGTGACGACGCAGCGGGGGAGAAGCCCAGTGACGGCGGTTGAGGACAGGAAGTCCCGAGACGGCGCGACGCCCTCTCCGCGGCCTCGCCGGGAGCGTCGTGAACGCGGTTTCGTAGCGTTCCGCACGGCGCTGACGGCCTGGCTGTCCCGGCCGCTCGCCTCGTTCCACCTGATACTCGCGCTGACCGGCGTGCTCACCGTGATCGGCATCGTCATGGTGCTGTCGGCCTCTTCGGTGGCGTCCTACGACCCGAAGACCAACAGCGGGATCTACGCGCTGTTCACCAAGCACGTGGTGTTCGTGGCGATCGGCGCGGTGGTGTTCTGGGTCGGCCTGCGGATCAACCTGGAGCGGATCCGCCAGCTGTCGGCCTCGATGATGGTCGTCTGCATCGGTCTGCTGATGCTGGTGCTGACCCCGCTCGGCTCGGACGTCAACGGGTCACAGGGCTGGTTCAAGATCGGCTCCGTCCTCTCGTTCCAGCCGGTGGAGGCCGCGAAGGTCGCACTGGCGTTCTGGGGCGCGCACATCCTGGTCATCAAGTACAACGTGATCAACCAGTGGCGTCACCTGCTGGTGCCGGTCGTGCCGATCTCGCTGCTGGTGTTCGCGCTGGTCATGATGCAGCCCGACCTCGGCGCCACGGTCACCCTCGCCGTCGTGCTGCTCGCGCTGCTGTGGTTCGCGGGCGCGCCGAAGCGGCTGTTCGGGGTCATCCTCGCGGGTGGTCTCGCCGGGGTGCTGGTGCTCGCGCTGACCGCGCCCTACCGGCTCAAGCGGGTCCTGTCGTTCCTGTCGCCGGACGCGGACAAACTCGGCGACGGGCTGCAGGCCAATCAGGCGAAGCTCGCGCTCGCCGACGGCGGGCTGTTCGGCAAGGGGCTCGGCCAGGGCGCGTCCAACTGGGGCTACCTGCCCAACGTGCAGAACGACTTCATCTTCGCCCTGATCGGCGAGGAACTCGGCTTCATCGGCTGCGCTGTGGTGCTCGGGCTGTTCGCCGGGATCGCGATCGTGGGGCTGCGCATCGCCACCCGCAACCTCGACCCGTGGATCCGGATCGTGGCCGGCACGCTGACCGTCTTCCTGGTCGCGCAGGCCGGGATCAACATCGGTTACGTCATCGGCCTGCTGCCCGTCACCGGCGTCACGCTGCCGCTGATCTCCTACGGCGGCACCTCGCTGGTGATCACCATGCTCATCATGGGCATCCTCGCCAACGCCGCCCGGCACGAACCGGAGGCGGTGGCCGCACTGCGTTCACAGGGGCCGGGTAAATTCGGACGCCTGCTGCGGCTCCCCGCACCCGATCCGTACCGCCCGCCAGCCAAGCGCAAGGGCACCACCGGTCGCGGAGCCGCGCCGAGGGCCGCGAGGCCCGCCCCGCGCGCCGCCCGTCCGGCGGCCGCGCAGGAACGGCGGCGGTCGGTGCGCCAGCGGGGAACGGCCCAGCGGGGATCGGCCCAGCGGGGATCGGCAGAGCCGGGCAGGAGAACGCCCGTGCGAGGAACAGCTCAACGCGGAGCCCCGAAGCGGGGCAACGCAAATCGGAGAGGTCATAGGTGAGTAAGCCCGTCAAGGGAACCGACAGATCCGTCGTCGGCAAGGCGCCGACCATTGTGATCGCCGGTGGTGGCACCGCAGGACACATCAACCCCGCGCTCGCGCTCGCCGACGCCGTGATGCGGCTTCGCCCGGACGCGACCGTGGTCGCGCTGGGCACGGAACGGGGTCTCGAGACCAAGCTGGTGCCCGAACGCGGCTACCGGCTGGAGCTCATCCCACCCGTGCCGCTGCCCCGAAAGCCGACCCCGGAGCTGCTCCGGCTGCCGCTGAAGGTCCGTGACTCGGTCAAGAAGACCCGCGAGGTCCTCGAGCGGGTGGGCGCGGACGTCGTCGTCGGCTTCGGTGGTTACGTCGCGCTGCCGGCGTATCTCGCCGCGCGCGGCCGCACCCCGATCGTCGTGCACGAGGCCAACAAGTCGCCGGGCCTGGCGAACAAGGTCGGCGCCCGGTTCGCCAAGCGTGTGGCCGTGGCCGTGGCCGGGACGCCGCTCCCGAACGCCGAGGTCGTCGGCATCCCGCTGCGGCAGTCGATCACCTCGCTGGACCGCGCGGCACTGCGGGCCGAGGCCCGCGAGTTCTTCGGGCTCGACCCGGACGCCCCGACGCTGCTGGTGTTCGGCGGTTCCCAGGGTGCCGGGTCGATCAACGGCGCGGTGTCCGGCGCGGCCAAGGAGCTCGCGGACGCCGGTGTCGGCGTGCTGCACGCGCATGGGCCGAAGCACACGCTGGTCGTGCAGGAGTTCCCGGGTAAGCCGGCGTACGTGCCGGTGCCGTACCTGGACCGGATGGACCTGGCCTACGCGGCCGCCGATGTAGTGGTGTGCCGCTCCGGCGCGATGACCGCCGCCGAGGTGTCCGCCGTCGGGCTGCCCGCGGTGTTCGTGCCGCTGCCGCACGGCAACGGCGAGCAGGCCGTCAACGCCCAGCCCGCGGTCGACGCGGGCGCGGCCCTGATGGTCCTCGACGGGGAGCTGACCGCGGCGAAGATCGCCGAGCTGGTCGTCCCGCTGGTGATCGACGCCGGGCGCGTGGCGAAGATGAGCGCGGCCGCGGTCGGGCTGGGGCATCGGGAGGCCGACGAGGCACTCGCGAAAATCGTTCTGGAGGTCGCGGGTGTCTGAGATCGCCGAACTTCCCGACGCGCTGAAGCGCGCGCATCTGGTCGGGGTGGGCGGGGCCGGGATGAGCGGCATCGCCCGCATCCTGCTCGCTCGCGGCGCCCAGGTCTCGGGGTCGGACGCCAAGGAGTCCCGCGCGGTCCTCTCGTTGCGGGCCCAGGGCGCCGAGATCGCGCTCGGGCAGAGCGCGGACAACCTCGCCGCGTTCGAGGGCGGGCCGTCGGCGCTCGTCGTCTCGACCGCGATCAAGGAGACCAACCCGGAGCTGGTCGCGGCCCGCGAGCGCGGGATCCCGGTGCTGCACCGGGCCCAGGCGCTCGCCGGACTGATGGAGGGCCACCGCGTCGCGTGCATCGCGGGGACGCACGGGAAGACGTCGACCACCTCGATGCTGACCGTCGCCCTGCAGCACTGCCGGCTGGACCCCTCGTTCGCCATCGGCGGTGACCTCAACGAGTCCGGCGCGAACGCGCACCACGGTGAGGGCGGCATTTTCGTCGCCGAGGCCGACGAGAGCGATGGATCGTTCCTGGCCTACTCGCCCTGGGTCGCGGTCGTGACGAACGTCGAGCCCGACCACCTGGACCACCACGGCACGGTCGAGGCCTACACCGCGATCTTCGCCGAGTTCGTGGCGCGGATCGAGCCGGGCGGGCTGCTGGTCGTCTGCGGCGACGACGAAGCCGCGAACAAGCTGGGCACGCGCGCGGAGGCCGACGGCGTCCGCGTGTGGCGCTACGGCCGCACCGTGACCGGAACCGACGACGCGAAGGTGCTCGCGTACACCCCGGCCGCGGACGGCGGAGTCGTGCGGATCTCCTTGCACGGCAAGGAAATCGATGTTCGCGTGGCGGTGCCGGGCGAGCACATGGCGCTGAACGCGCTCGCCGCGTTGCTCGCCGGTGTCGAGCTGGGCGCCCCGGTCGAAGGGCTGGCCGAGGGGCTCGCCGCGTTCGGCGGGGTCCGGCGCCGGTTCGAGTTCAAGGGCCGCGCGGGCGACGTCCGGGTCTACGACGACTACGCCCACCACCCGACCGAGGTCGCCGCGCAGCTGCTCGCGGTGCGCACGGCGGCGGGGTCCGGGCGGGTGATCGTGGTCTTCCAGCCGCACATGTACTCGCGCACGAAGACGTTCTCGAAGGAGTTCGCCGAGGCGCTTTCGCTGGCCGACGAGGTCATCATGCTGGACGTCTACGGCGCCCGCGAGGAGCCTGAGCCGGGGGTCACCGGCGCGCTCATCGCCGAGCGGATCACCGGGGTGGCCGTGCACTACGAGCCCGCGTTCGACGTCGCGACCCGGCTGGCGGCGGACCTGGTCAAGCCGGGCGACCTGCTGGTCACCATGGGCGCCGGGGACGTGACCCAGCTGGGCCCGGAGATCCTCGCGGAGCTGGACCGGCGCGGCGAGCAGGGCTGATGCCATGAGCTCGACCAGGGAACGCCGACGGCCCGCCGAGCCACCCCGGCGCCCGAGCGCCGCCCAAGCCCGGAACCGGCGGGGGCGGCGCTCGGAGTTCGACCGCCGCCGCACCGGCAGCAGGCCGGGGCGCCACAAGGAGGTCCGCCGCCGCTGGGTGGCGCTGCTGAGCCTGCTGACCCTCGTCGCCGGGGTGTACCTGCTGTTCTTCAGTTCGATGCTCGGGGTCAAGACGGTCGAGGTCCAGGGCGCGAAGGGCGTGCCCGCCGACCAGATCCGCGCGGTCGCGGCCGTGCCCGAGCTGAAGCCGATGCTGCGGGTCGACACCGGCGAGGTCATCGATCGGGTGGCCGGGATGTCCGGTATCGCGACCGTCGACGTCGCCCGTTCGTGGCCCTCGACGCTGGTCATCACGGTGACCGAGCGGACGGCGATCGCCTTCTTCGACAGCGGCCCCGGCGGCGACGGGTTCCACCTCGTCGACGGCGGCGGGGTCGTGTTCAAGACGGTGAAGGACCGTCCCGCCGGGCTGCCCGAGCTGAAGCTGCCCAAGGTTTCGGCCGACGACCCGGTGACCCGCGCGGTGACCGCCGTGCTCGGGGTGATCCCGCCGCAGCTGCTCAAGCAGGTCACCACGGCGGCGGCGAAGACCCCCGGCAGCGTCGAGTTCACCCTGTCCACCGGCAAGACCGTCCGCTGGGGCGACGCGCAGCAGACCGACCGCAAGGCGAAGGTCCTCGCGGCGCTGCTGTCGCGCGAGGGCAAGGTCTACGACGTCTCGGCGCCCGAACTGCCGACCGTTTCCTAGGCCTTTCCAGTGCCCCCGCCCCTGCCTGTGCCGATCAGGGCGTCGATGCCGTCCAGCAGGCGGTCGAGCCCGAACTCGTAGGCCTCCGCGGCCGCCTCCGCGGTGCTCACCTCGTAGCCCCCGTCGGTCCACACCCGCACGATCGAGGGGTGGCGCTCGACGTCGAAGTACTTCTCCCAGAACACCGTGCGCTGGTCCCACCAGGTGTCCGTCGTCTCGCCGGTGGCCTGCTCGAGCTGCTGGCCCGCGGCCGCCGAAGCGGCGTTCGCGGTCACGTAGGCGTCGATGCTGGACGCCGCCGCGACGACCTGGCGCGGGGACAGCCCGAGCCCGGACACGGTCGACAGCAGGTACTCCTGACCCGCCATCACCCCCGGGCCGAGCGCGGGCCGGACCATCGAGACCTGCCGCAGCCACGGGTGCCGCAGGAACATCGCCCGCGTCCGCTCGGCGTAGAGCCGGACCTGCGCGCGCCACCCGTCCGGGCGAGGGTCTCCCGGCGCGGGCAGGGCCCGCTCGGTGAGCACCTCGTCGATCATCAGGTCGAGCAGCTCTGCCTTGGCCGGTACGTAGGTGTACAGCGTCATCGTCCCGGAGCCGAGCTCCTTCGCCACCCGGTGCATCGAGGCCGCGGCCGAGCCCTCGGCGTCGGCCAGCGCGAGCGCGGCGGTGACGATGCGGTCGAGGGTGAGCGTCGGTTTGCGGCCCCTGGCCGGTGCGGCGGCTGCCGGGCCCCGTTCGCGCCAGAGCAGCGCGAGGCTCCGGTCGGGATCACCGCCACCGCTGTGCTCCATGGTCATGACTGGATCCTACATTCCCGTATGGGGTACGCTCGCTTCATTGTCGTACGTCATACGGTAAAGGGGTGGAGCACGTGACGATCCTGGTGACAGGCGCGACGGCGAGCGTCGGCAGGCTGGTGGTCGACGAGCTGGTGGCGGCGGGCGCGCCGGTGCGGGCGCTGACCGTCAACCCGGCGAAGGCCGCGCTGCCGGACGGTGTCGAGGTCGCGAAGGGGTATCTGGGCAGGCCCGAGACGCTGCCCGCCGCGCTGGAGGGCGTGGACATGGTCTATCTCGCGCCACTGGCGCACACGGTGCGCGAGTTCACCGAGCTCGCGCGGGCGGCGGGGGTGCGGCGGGTGGTGGCGCTGTCCGGCAGCAACGCCGACGAAGAGCCGCAGGAGGGCTCGAGCGGGATGGCGTACCGCGCCGTCGAGGACGCTGTCGAGGCGGCGGGCTTCGACTGGACGTTCGTGCGGCCGGGCGCGTTCATGAACAACACGCTGGGCTGGGCCGAGTCCGTGCGCACGCGGGGCGTGGTCCGCGCGCCCTACGGGGAGGCGAGGTCGACCGCGATCGATCTGGGGGACGTCGCCGCCGTCGCGGCCCACGTCCTGCTGACCGACGGGCACAGCGGGGCGAAGTACACGCTGAGCGGGCCGTCGGCGATCAGTCAGCGCGAGCAGGCAGCGGCGATCGGCACGGCGCTGGGCAGGGAGGTCGGGTTCCAGGAGCTGACCAGGGCCGAGGCGAAGGCGGACTGGGCCGCGGCGGGAATCCCCGGCGAGGTCATGGACTGGCTGCTCGACGGTTTCGCCGACGCGCTGGCCCATCCGCAGGTCCCCACGACCACCGTCGAGGAGCTGACCGGCCGCCCGGCACTCACCTACGCGGGCTGGGCGGTCGCGAACGCCGCCGCCTTCCGCTGACCCCGGGTGGCAGGCCCCTGAAGGCCACCTTCACAGCGTATAACGCCGTGAAGGTGGCCTTCAGGGCACGACTCCTGCGCCCGCGCCCGGCTCCCCGAAAACGGGAGCAAAGGTCCCTTGCTCCCGTTTTCGGGGACTTGCGGGGCTCAGGAGAGTGCCGCGTCCAGGGTGATCGTGGTGCCGGACAGGGCCTTGGAGACCGGGCAGGTCTGCTCGGCGGTCTTGGCCAGCTCCTGGAACTTCTCGGCGCTGACGCCGTCGAGCTTCGCGCGCAGGGTGATCGCGATGCCGCTGATCTCGAACCCGCCGCCGTCGGCCGGGCCGAGGGTGACCTCGGCGCTGACGTCGATGGACTCGGCTTCGAGCTTCTCCGCCTCCAGCACGCCGGACAGGTTCATCGCGAGGCACGAGGAGTGCGCGGCCGCGATGAGCTCCTCGGGGCTGGTCTGCCCTTCCGGGTTGCCCGCGCGGGTCGGGAACGAGACGCTGAACGTGCCCGCGTTGGAGGAGTCGAGGGTGACCTCGCCGTTCCCCTTCTGCAGGCCGCCGGTCCAGTGGGTGGTGGCGTCACGGCTGGGCATGGGTGCCTCCTGAGTGTGTTGCGAGGGTGGCCGCGGTCAGTTGCCGCAGGGTCGAGATGAGCTGCCGCCGCCCGTCGTCGTCGAGGCCGAGCGCGCAGCCGATGGCCGAGGGGATCCCGGCCGCCCGGTCCCGGAGCGCGTCGCCCTCGGGGGTCAGGCTGATCGTGACGCTGCGTTCGTCGGTGGCGAGCCGGTGACGGCTCACCAGCCCACTCGTTTCGAGGCGTTTGAGCAGCGGCGAAAGCGTGCCGTAGTCCAGTTGCAGCGCCTCGCCGATCTGCTTGACCGGCCGGGAATCCGCTTCCCAGAGCACCAGCAGCACGAGGTACTGCGGATAGGTCAGGCCTAGTTCGGCGAGCAGTGGGCGGTAGACGTCGGTGACCGCCCTGGACGCCGCGTAAAGCGCGAAGCAGGCCTGCTCATCGAGCAGGAGATCCGCGTTCCCGGGAGACGGCATGGCAACAACCTAGTGCACGATTACATCGTGTGCAAGGTATCTCCGGCGAGGAAACGCCGGGGCGCGGGACCGCAGTGGTCCCGCGCCCCGGCGGTCGCCGGTGGGTGAAAGTCCGGTCAGTTGTCGATTACGTGATATCCGCCGACCGCGGCCGTGGTGAGCAGTCCGCCTTCGCATTCGGCGACCGAGGGGCCGAAACCGAAGGGAACAAAAGTTCCGTAAGAGAACCAGAATGTGCTGCCGCTCGTGCAATGGGCGACGACGCGATATCCGTAACCTTCCGTGGGATAGTCCCCGCAGTTCACGGCGATCGCCTGGCCGAAGTAGATGCTGTACAGCTGGCTGAAGCAGCCGGGTGGGTACTGGTCACCGCCCGACGCGGACGCCGGTGCGGCGGCCAGGCAAAGCAGGGAAAGAATGGCGACAGTCAATCCTGCCGTTTTCCTTCTCATGGCTACTCCTCAGCTGCGGAGAATGTGACAATTCCACGGTAGAAGGTCAGGGGAATTACCGGCAATTCATCGGACAAGTGAAAATAAAAACGCAAGCCGTCACCCTGCTGCTCCATCCGGGGTATCGGGGGAACTCGAATGCGAACTGTCGGTGGGGCCGGGCACACTGCCGAGATGGCCACTTCTGCTACGACCTCTGCCGCTCCCCAGCGCCCCGAAGCCCCGCTCACCGGGGACGAGCGCACCCAGCTGAACGGCTTCCTCGACTACCTGCGCGCCACCGTCGTGTGGAAGAGCTCAGGCCTGACCGACGAGCAGGCCAGCCGCTCGCTGGTGCCCAGCAAGCTGACCACGATAGCCGGGCTGGTCCAGCACCTGACCTACGTCGAGCAGTACTGGTTCTCCGTGGTGTTCGACGGCATCGAAGACCCGTGGAAGGAGGTCCTCAAGACCGACCCGGACGCCGAGTTCCGGGTGGCGGCGGACTCGTCGATCGAGCAGATCATCGCCGATTACCAGGCCGAGTGTCAGCGCAGCCGCGAGGTGGCGGCGAAGCGGGACCTCGCCGACGAGGTCCCGTTCCGGGACAAGGGCACCGTGAACCTGCGGTTCGTCCTGGCCCACCTGGTGGAGGAGACCGGCCGTCACGCCGGCCACCTCGACCTGCTCCGTGAGTTGATCGACGGCGTTACGGGGGAGTGACGCCCTTGCGCGGGGGCAGCGGGAAGAAGCCGCTCGTCCGCTCGACGTAGTAGGCGTAGCCCGGCCGCGACTTCCGCAAGCCCTTCTCCAGCATCGGTTTCCCGGTGCCGTTCGCCAGGGTGTAGGTCATCGCGATCGGGGAGAGGATCGTCGCCGCGCCCAGCCAGCTTGAACACGCCAGTAGGTAAAGCCCCCACCACACGCAGGCGTCACCGAAGTAGTTCGGATGCCGCGTGTAGCGCCAGAGACCGGTGTCGAGCACCTTGCCCTTGTTCTCCGGGTCGGCCTTGAACCGCCGCAGCTGGGCGTCGCCGATGGTCTCGAAGCCGAACCCGACCAGCCAGACGGCGATCCCGATCCACGCCGTGACGCCGAAGCCGTCCGAGTACTGCGCGAACTGGACGGGCAGCGAGACGAACCACAGGATCACGCCCTGCACGAGGTACACCGTGACGAAGATGCGCAGCCCCGGGTTCTCCCCGGCCCGCTCGACCATCTTCACGTAGCGCGGGTCCTCGGGCAGCTTGTGGTTGCGCAGGTGCAGGTGGACCGAAAGCCGCACGCCCCAGATCACCGTCAGCGCCGTGACGGTGAGGCGCAGGGGGAGCGAGCCGTCCGCGAGCGCGAACGACACCACGGCGACGATCGCGAAGCCGAGGCCCCAGAACGTGTCCACGGTGTCGTACCGCTTGCGCAGCCGGGCGATGCCGAACGTGACCACGATGGCCAGCAGCGTGACGCCCGCGGTGACGGCGAGCGTGGCACCGAGCCCGATCACGGCCACTGCCGGGTGTCGGGCATCCCGCTGATCCCGTTTTCGCCCGGCTTGACGGCGAGGATCTGGTCGACGCCCATCCGGTTCTCCTCGAACGCGAGCGCCCCGCCGACGAGGTAGAGCCGCCACACCCTGGCGCCCGCCTCCCCGATCAGCGCGACGACGTCGTCCCAGTTCTTCTCCAGCGTGTCCAGCCAGGCACGCACCGTGTAGACGTAGTGCTCGCGCATCGCGTGCACCTCGCGGATCTCGAATCCGGCCGACTCGACGTGGCCGAGCGTGCGGCTGATCGGGCGCATGGTCATGTCCGGGGCGATGTAGCGCTCGATGAACGCGCCGCCGCCGGGGGCGACCGCGCCGCGCGACATCTGCTGCAGCACCAGCCGTCCGGTCGGCTTCAGCATCCGGAACAGCGTCTTCGTGTACGTCGGGTAGTTGTCCTCGCCGACGTGCTCGCCCATCTCGATGGACGCGATGGCGTCGAACGGCTCGTCAGTCGTCCCGAGGTTCTTTTCCCCGCCGAGGGCGCAGGTGCGCAGCTCGCGGTAGTCCTGGCGGCGGACCTCGACGCGGTCCTCGAGGTCGTGCTGTGCCAGGCGGCCCCGGATGTGCTGGAGCTGCTCCGCCGAAAGGGTGACCCCGACGGCGGTGACGCCGTGGTGTTTGGCGGCGTGCACGAGCAGGGAGCCCCAGCCGCAGCCGACGTCGAGCAGCCGCATCCCCGGCTTCAGGTCCAGCTTGCGGCAGATCATCTCGAGCTTGTCCCACTGGGACTGGCCGACGTCGTAGCCCGCCTCGTCCGAGGTCCAGTAGCCGCTGGAGTAGGCCATCGACTCGTCGAGCAGCAGTTGGTAGAAGGCGTTGCTCAGGTCGTAATGGTGCGCGATGGCGGATTTGTCGCGCAGGAGGGTGTGCAGGCGGCCCGAAAGGCGCGCCTCCTCCTTCGGCGGCTTCGGCGGCAGCCCGAGCGCGCCGAGCTTGCCTGCCAGGCGCAGCGCCTCTGCCCAGTCCCGCGGGCCCATTTTGGCCACTTTCAGCTCACCCGAGCGGGTGAGTGACCAGATCCGCCGAAAGCCGTCCGCCAGGTCGCCCTCGACGTCCAGGTCCCCGGACACGTAAGCGCGCGCGAGCCCCAGCTCGCCCGGCGAGTACAGCAGCCAGCGCAGCGCGCGGCGGTTTTTCAGCACGACTGTGGGCGCGTCCTGCGGCCCGACACGTGCTCCGTCCCAGGTCCGGAGGCCGACGGGGAGCGGCCCGCCCAGTAGCCGCTCGGCGAAGGAGGCTAGGCGATTCACGGTGCTGTTCGGCATATTCGGGTCTTCGCTCCTGAGCTCGAGTGGGATTGGTGTCTGTGCGCCGGATCACCCCATCCAATCCGAAGGCCCACCTGCACCGAAACACTTTTGTGCAGACCACCGGAAGACGCATCGGCGTGATCGGCAGCGGGGTGGCGGGACTGACCGCTGCCTACCTGCTGCAACGACGTTACGAGGTACTGCTGTTCGAGGCGGACGACCGGCTCGGCGGCCACGCCCACACCCACGACGTGCCGAGCGCCCACGGCGGCACCATCGGGGTCGACTCGGGCTTCATCGTGCACAACGAGCGCACCTACCCGAACCTGCTGCGGCTGTTCGGCGAGCTCGGCGTGCGCACCCAGGACACCGAGATGTCGATGAGCATCCGGTGCGACGGCTGCGGTCTGCAGTACGCCGGCGCGAAGGGTCTCAAGGGCGTCTTCGCCCAGCCGCGCAACCTCGCGCGCGGCCGCTACCTGCGGATGCTCGCCGAGGTCAAGCGCTTCCACGTGCACGCCAAGCGCGTCCTCGAGTCGCCCGACGCCGGTGACGTGACGATCGGCGCGTTCCTCGCCATCGGCGGGTACACGCGCTACTTCGTCGACCACTTCATGCTGCCGGTGGTCTCGACGGTGTGGTCCGCCGACCGGTCGGACACGCTGCGCTATCCCGCGCGCTACCTGTTCGAGTTCCTCAGCAACCACGGCATGCTCTCGATCGGGGACTCCCCGAGCTGGCGCACCGTGGTCGGCGGCTCGCGCGAGTACGTCCAGCGCGCCGCCAAGCAGCTCACCGCCGTCCACCTCTCGACGCCGGTCCGCTCGATCAGCCGGGTCGACGGCGGGATCGTGCTGCGCGACGACGCCGACACCAGCCACCAGGTCGACAAGGTGGTCGTGGCCACCCACGCCGACCACGCGCTGCGCCTGCTCGCGAACCCGACCGAGGCCGAGAGCGAGGTGCTCGCACCGTTCCGGTACTCCGCGAACGAGGCCTGGCTGCACACCGACACCTCGATCCTGCCCTCGGCCGAGTCCGCGCGGGCCGGCTGGAACTACAGCGCCGCGGAGTGCGGCGCGCACGGCGGCGCGGTCCAGATCAGTTACGACATGAACCGGTTGATGCGTCTCGACGAGCCGACCGGGTACGTCGTCACGCTGAACCCGGGCAATCCGCCCGCGGAGGCCGCGGTCGTCGCGAAGATGAACTACGAGCACCCCGTCTACACGCCGGAATCGGTGGCCGCGCAGCGCCGCCTCCACGAGCTCAACGACGGCACCGTCGCCTTCGCGGGCGCCTACCAGGGCTGGGGCTTCCACGAGGACGGCTGCGCCTCGGGCGTCCGTGCGGCGGAGAGCCTCGGGGTGTCCTGGTGACAGCCGCCCTCTACGACTCCACCGTGGCGCACGTGCGCCGGATCGACCCGCCGCACTCGTTCGCGCACCGGATGTACCTCTGGTTCATCGACGTCGACGAGCCGCCTCAGCTGCCGCGGTGGCTGCGCCCGTTCGCCCGTTTCGACGGCCGGGACCACTTCGCCTCGGGCGAGACCGGCACCATCCGGTCCAAACTGGACTCCTGGCTCGCCGGACAGGGCGTCGACCTGCACGGTGGCCAGGTGCTGATGCTGGCCAGCGCCCGGGTGCTGGGCTACGTGTTCAACCCGATCACCGTCTACTGGTGCCATCGCCTCGACGGTGAGCTCGAGTGTGTGGTCGCCGAGGTGCACAACACCTACCACGGCCGGCACGCCTACCTTCTCCGTCCGGACGCCGAGGGGCGCGCCCGTACGGAGAAGGAGTTTTACGTTTCGCCGTTCCAGACGATGGACGGTGAGTACCGGATGCACCTGCCGCGCCCGGAGGCCCTGCTCGCGGTCACCGTCGCGCTGCGTCAGGGCGGGCAGACGCCGCTCACGGCTACGCTGAGGGGGGTGCGCCGCCCGGCGAACAGGCGGTGGCTGCTCCGCATGATCCTGGCCAGGCCGCTGCTCCCGCAGCGTGTCTCGGTGCTGATCCGCAAGCACGGGATCGCGTTGTTCCTGCGCAAGGCGCCCGTCACCGCCCGCACGCCCCAGACCGTCGGAGGGCGGCTCAATGGATGAAACCGTCCGCAAGCGCAGAATGGCGCCGGTGCCCGACGGCCCCGTCCCCGAGGGTCCCACCGCGGAGGACCTTCTGGTCCGTGTGGCCAAGGGTGACGAGCGTGCTTTCGAGCTGCTCTACGAAAAACTCGCCGGGCCCATTCTCGGCCTCGTGCGCCGGATCGTGCGTGACGGCGCGCAGTCCGAAGAGGTCACGCAGGAGGTCATGGTGGAGCTCTGGCGCACCGCGACCCGGTTCGAGCCCGGGAAGGGGAGCGCGATGAACTGGACCATGACGCTCGCGCACCGCCGCGCGGTGGACCGCGTGCGGTCCGCGCGGGCCAGCACGGACAGGGAGCAGAAGGCCACCTTCGAAGCGGCGCGATCCCGCCCGTTCGACGAGGTGGCCGAAGCCGTTTCGGCCCGCTGGGAACGGTCACAGGTACGAAAGTGCCTCTCGAACCTCACCGAGTTGCAACGTGAGTCTGTGATGCTGGCCTATTACAAGGGTTACACGTACAGGGAGGTCGCCGAAGTGCTGGCGACGCCACAGGGGACGATCAAGACCCGGCTGCGGGATGGCCTCATCCGGCTCCGGGACTGTCTGGGGGTGACCGCATGACGACGCCGGAAATGCACACCTTGGCGGGCGCCTTCGCGCTCGACGCGGTGTCCGATTTGGAGCGGGCCCAGTTCCAGCGCCATCTCGAGCAGTGCGAGTCCTGTTCGGAGGAGGTGCGCGAGCTGCGCGCCACCGCCGCCAGGCTCGGCGCCGCGATGGCCGAGGAGCCCCCGCCCGCGCTCAAGCGGCGGGTGCTGGCCGAGATCCACAGCACCAGGCAGCTGAGCCCGCACGCCAGGGTGGAGCCGGAGGAGCGGTCCAAGCGCAGCGCCCGTGCGCCCCGCTGGGTGCTCGGGCTGGCCGCGGCGGCCGCGGTCGTCGGGCTGGCACTGGCCGGGATCTTCGGCGGGGTGGCCCTGCACACGCAGAGCCAGCTCAACGCCGCGCAGGACCAGGCTTCCCAGCAGCGCGAGCGGTACGCGCCCGTCTCGGAGCTGCTGGCCGCGCCGGACGTGCGGACCGGGCACGGCGAGTCTTCGCTCGGCGGCGGCGCGACGGTGGTCGCTTCCCGCTCGCTGAACAAGCTGATGTTCATGGGCGCGCAGCTGCCGCCGCACCCGCCTGGCCACACCTACCAGGCGTGGCTGATGAGCGCGAGCGGCCCGCCGCGGTCGGCCGGGCTGATCTCCGGCGGCGTCAACGACCCCGCGCTGCTGATCGCGGGCGGGCTCGACAACGCGAACCGGGTGGCGCTGAGCATCGAGCAGGCCGGTGGTTCGGCCACCGGAGCGCCGTCCGACGACGTGGTCATGGTGATGCCCGTCCCGGCGTGATTTCCGCGGTCCGAGCGGCCGTCCGGGATGATCTCCGGAGCCTTATAGCAGAGCCCCGCCCGGCTTCGGGCGGGGCTCTCGCTCTTGCACCCGCGAAGATGTTGTGGCAAAACACTTTTGCGACACGCGGCGTGGCAACTGGATTCAAGCCTGCCGGGTGCCTACCGTCCTGCTTCAACGTCGGTAGTTGACATAACTCTCAGTCTCAAGCTTAGGTCGAGGGTTTCGCCCCTTCCGACAGGCAACACGGGCACCAACGATCAGGAAGGCGGACCCGATGACGCCCCCGCACAACTACCTTGCGGTGATCAAGGTCGTCGGTATTGGCGGCGGCGGAGTGAACGCCGTCAACCGCATGATCGAGGTCGGCCTCAAAGGCGTCGAGTTCATCGCGGTGAACACCGACGCGCAAGCACTGCTCATGTCCGATGCCGACGTCAAACTCGACATCGGCCGCGAACTGACCCGCGGCCTGGGAGCCGGCGCCGCCCCCGAGGTGGGGCAGAAGGCGGCCGAGGACCACCGCGAAGAGATCGAAGAGGTCATCAAGGGCGCCGACATGGTGTTCGTGACCGCCGGCGAGGGTGGTGGCACCGGCACCGGCGGCGCCCCCGTGGTCGCGCAGATCGCCCGCAAGCTGGGCGCGCTCACCATCGGCGTGGTCACCCGGCCCTTCACCTTCGAGGGCAAGCGCCGCGGCAAGCAGGCCGAGGACGGCATCCAGGCGCTGCGCAACGAATGCGACACGCTCATCGTCATCCCCAACGACCGGCTGCTGCAGCTCGGCGACATCGGAGTGTCCTTGATGGACGCTTTCCGCTCCGCCGACGAGGTGTTGCTGTCCGGTGTCCAGGGCATCACCGACCTCATCACCACTCCCGGTCTCATCAACCTCGACTTCGCCGACGTGAAGAGTGTGATGTCGGGGGCGGGCAGTGCGTTGATGGGTATAGGGAGCGCACGCGGTGAAGGCAGGGCCATCCAGGCCGCCGAGAAGGCGATCAACTCGCCGCTTCTCGAGGCTTCCATGGATGGTGCGCATGGCGCACTGCTTTCGATCGCGGGTGGTTCGGATCTCGGCCTGTTCGAAATCAACGAAGCGGCGTCACTGGTGCAGGAGTCCGCGCACCCGGACGCGAACATCATTTTCGGCACGATCATCGACGACTCGCTCGGCGACGAGGTCCGGGTCACGGTGATCGCGGCGGGTTTTGACGCGGGCGCGCCTACTCACAAGAAGCTGGATCCGTCGACCTTCGGTTCGGGCTCGCGGAACTCCACGGCTTCCGCGCAGGCGGGCCAGCTCAACAACGGTCAGCAGCAGAACCCGCCGTCCGGCGCGACCCCGGTCCCGTCGACCGCGGGCTCGGGCTACCCGGTGGCTCCGCCGCGGACGCACTCCTCGATGGGCTCGACCGGCACCGGTTCCCTGTCGGGCGGGCTGCCGCAGGGCAGCTCGGCCGGCCGCGGCTACTCGCCGCTCGGCTCGAACTCGACGCAGGGGAGCCTCCCCAACCGCGCCCTGCCCGTGCACGACGACCCCGCCGACGACGAGGTCGACGTCCCGCCGTTCATGCGGCGCTGACACTCGATACGATTGCCCCTGAAGGCCACCATGACGGCGTTAGAGTCCGGCATGGTGGCCTTCAGGGAATTCGGGAGGTAGCGAGTGCGTGTTCGCCGGGTGGTCACGACCAGAGCGGGCGGTGGGTCCCGTCCGCCCTACGACACCTTCAACCTCGGCGATCACGTCGGGGACGACGAAGGCGACGTCTTCGCCAACCGCAAGCGCCTCGCCACCGAGCTCGGCCTGACCGAGCAGAACCTCGCGTGGATGGAACAGGTCCACGGCCGGACCGCGACGATCGTCGACGGCTCCGAGACCACGGCCGCCGAGGCCACTGACGCGCTCGTGACGAACAAGCCCGGTGTCGCGCTCGTGGTGCTCGTCGCCGATTGCGTGCCCCTCCTGCTGGCCGACGCCGAAGCCGGTGTCGTCGCCGCGGTGCACGCGGGCCGTGTCGGCGCCAGGATCGGCGTCGTCCCCGCCGCGCTGGCGGCCATGCGCTCGCTCGGCGCCGAACCCCGCCGCACCGAGGCGCTGCTCGGCCCGGCCATCTGCGGCGACTGCTACGAGGTCCCCGCCGCGATGGCCGCCGATGTCGACAAGCACGTCCCCGGCAGCGCGTGCAAGACCCGCAAGGGCACCCCTGGCCTCGACCTGCGCGCCGGGCTCTGGCGTCAGCTCGCCGACCACGGCGTCGGGAAGATCGGCCTCGACCCGCGCTGCACGAACGAGGAAAAGACCCTGTTCAGCTATCGCCGTGACGGCACCACCGGCAGGCTCGCCGCGATCACCTGGGTGGATCCCGCGTGACTCGGCGTGACGAGCTGGCCGAAGCGCTCGCGGCTGTGGAAGATCGCGTCGCCCGAGCTTGCGCGGCGGCCGGCCGTCCTCGCGAGGCCGTTCGGTTACTCGCGGTCACCAAGACCTTTCCCGCTTCGGACGCGGCGCTGCTGGCCGATCTCGGCGTCCGCGACGTCGCCGAGAACCGTGATCAGGAGGCGGGGGAGAAGGCCGCCGAGGTCGCCTCGCTACGGCCGGACTCGGGCCTGCGCTGGCACATGGTCGGCAGGCTCCAGCGCAACAAGGCCCGTTCGGTGGTGCGGTGGGCGGACGAGGTCCAGTCCGTGGATTCCGAGCGTCTCGCCGGCGCGCTCGCCAAAGCCGTCCGGGCGGCTCGTGACGCGGGGGAACGCGAAAGCGCCCTGGACGTCCTTATCCAGGTGAGCCTCGACGACGATCCCGAGCGCGGCGGCTGCCCGCTGAACGAGTTGGGCCGTTTGGCCGAACGTATCACCCGCGAGGGTGATTTGTCCCTTCGTGGTCTGATGGCTGTCGCGCCGCTGGGCGGGGACCCCGCCGAGGCCTTCGAGCGACTAGCCCGTGCGGGTGACTCCCTCCGGGTAGATCACCCTAATGCTGGTGAAGTATCCGCCGGAATGAGCAATGATCTCGAGCAGGCCATCACGCACGGCTCAACCTGTGTGCGTGTCGGAACCGCGTTGCTCGGTGGGCGCGGTTTAGCCTCGCCGTAGGGAGTCCGCCCGCCGGTGACGTTTAGTAACCGCGCGGCTGGGTAGCACTGTCGCGGCCGGAGAGCACGCACCGGTCCGGCAAGCACTGTGCTGGAGCAGCAAGGCTAGGGAGAGGCATGAGCGCGCTACAGAAGCTGAAGGCCTACTTCGGGATGGTGCCCGCTGACGAAGACGGCTATGAGGTCGAAGACGACTACCGGCGGGGTTACGCGGACGACTACGAGTACGACGAGCCTCCGGCCCGGTCGCGCTCACGGTACCGCGACCCCGAAGACACGTACGACGAGCCTCCGGCACGCACCCGTGCCCGGACGCCTGCGCCGGTCGAACCGGCCGTCCGCGGCTCACTCGCGGTGGACCGCCAGCCCGAGCCCGTCGCCAGGTTGCGGCCGGTTCCCGAGCAGCCGAGGCCCGTCGTGCGCGACCCGCTGAGCCGGATCACCACCCTGCACCCGACGAGCTACGCCGAGGCGCGCGCGATCGGTGAGCACTACCGCGAGGGCATCCCGGTGATCATGAACCTGACCGAGATGGAGAACGCGGACGCCCAGCGTCTCGTGGACTTCGCGGCCGGGCTGGCGTTCGCGCTGCGCGGGTCGATGGACAAGGTCACCAACAAGGTGTTCCTTCTCTCACCGCCCGATGTCGACGTGACCGCCGAGGATCGCCGCCGCATCGCCGAGGGCGGCTTGTTCCTCCGGAGTTGATCCGGACGAATACCGCCTGGCGCAAGCGGACGTGACTTTGTCGACTCGCCGGGGGGCGAAACACCGTCCAGCTGCGTGTTCCACGCCGTGACATGGCAGAGTGGCGGACGTGGAAGCTGTGTTGCTTGTCGTCTGGTACGTGCTGCTGGTGTTCTGGCTTTTGCTCACTGCGCGTATCGTGATCGAGCTCGTGCGTGCCTTCGCGCGCGAGTGGCGTCCCGCCGGCGGGGTTGCGGTAACGCTCGAGACCATCTACACAGTGACCGACCCGCCGGTTCGTCTGGTCAGGCGAATCATCCCGATGGTTCGGATCGGCGGCGTCGGACTGGACTTATCGATTATGGTTCTGCTGTTGGTTGTGTTCATCCTGATGCAACTTGCATCGCCCAGGTGATCGGGGAAACCTGGGTGGTCCTGCAGGCCATGGAGTGCGTGAGGTGATCTGATGTCGTTGACCCCCGCTGACGTGCATAACGTCGCGTTCAGCAAGCCGCCCATTGGCAAAAGGGGCTACAACGAGGACGAGGTGGACGCGTTCCTCGACCTGGTGGAGACCGAGCTTGCCCGGTTGATCGAGGACAACAACGAGCTGCGGCAGCAGGTGGAACAGCTCGACAACGAGCTGGAATCCACCCGCGGCGAGCTGGAGTCGGCGAAGGTGAGCGCGTCGAGCGCTCCGCCACCCCAGGTACGGGACGAGCCGTCCCGTCGCCTGGCGCCGGTGCCACCACCCGCCTCGGCCCTTGAGCAAACCCAGTCCCACTCCATGGTCGGAGGGGACAGCGGCGAGCCGAATGTCCAGGCCGCCAAGGTGCTGGGCCTGGCACAGGAGATGGCCGACCGGCTCACCGCCGAGGCCAAGACCGAATCGGACGGGATGCTCGCCGAGGCGCGCACCAAGTCGGAGCAGTTGCTCTCCGACGCCCGGTCGAAGTCGGATTCGATGGTCAACGAGGCGCGCACGCGTGCCGAGACCATGCTGAACGACGCGCGGACCCGTGCGGAGACCTTGGAGCGCCAGGCGCGCGACAAGGCCACCACCATGGAACGCGAGTCCCAGCGCAAGTACACGGAAACGATGAACAACCTGAACGCCGAGAAGGGCGCTCTTGGCAAGAAGATCGAAGAGCTGCGCACCATCGAGCGGGAGTACCGCACGAGGTTGCGCGGGTTCCTCGAGTCTCAGCTGCGTGAGCTCGACGACCGTGGTTCGGCAGCACCGGCTTCGGCGTCCGCGTCGAACTCCGGTCAGTCGTCCTCGACCGGCGGCTCGGGTGGTCAGGGCTACTCGTTCGGTCCCCGGGCCGAAGCGGGCTGAGCCCGCCTGACGTGAACTCGCGCGGGCCCCAAACCGGCACGCACGGGTGATTAATTACGGATAGAAACGGTTCCGGCACTCCCTGTGGGAGGGTCGGGACCGTTTTCCGTTGCGGTTCGTGTTGTAATTCACCGTGCTCTACATCGTCCTAGTACTGGTGCTGGCTGCCCTGGGGCTGCTGGTGACAGCGCTCATCACCGCGTCCTCGCTGTGGGCCTGGATCTCCATCGGCCTGTCCGTGCTCGCCGGGGTCCTGCTCGTCGTCGACTGGCTGCGCCGCCGTTCCCGGCGCGCGGCCGAAGCGGCTGAGCCCATTGAAGTCGAACCCGAAGTCGAACCCGAAGTCGAACCCGGAGTCGAACCCGAAGCCGGGGAAGAACCCGAGGAGCCCGAGCTCGCGGAGACCGGTTCGGCGGCGGAGGAGGAGCAGACCGTGCTCTTGCCCGCGGCCGGTGAGCTGGCCGCGCCTGCGGAAGAGCCCGAAGTGGCCGCCGTGCCCGTCGCCGAGGGCGAGGCTGACAACGAAGCCGAACCCGCCGAAGAGACGCCCGCCGCGGCGAAGCTCGCTTCGGGTGAGGGCGATCCCGGCGAGGAACAGACCGACGCGGCGGACCTCCTGATCGTCTCGGAGCTCGACACCGAGGTCGTGGTGGTCGACGAGTTCCCGCGCTACCACCTCACCGACTGCGGCTGGCTGGGCGACCGGGACACCATCCCCATCGCGGTCGGCGAGGCTCGCCAGCTCGGCTTCACCCCGTGCTCGCGCTGCGGCCCGGACGCCAAGCTCGCCGCGAAGCACCGCAAGAGCAAGTCGAAGTCGAAGGCCGACACGCCCTAGCCGAGGTCGATCCCGTCGGCAGGGTTCGCGGTTCCACGGGAACCGTATAACGGCCTATACGGCCCCGGATCGTGCCACGATCCGGACGGGGCGGGCTGTGACTGTCCTCAAAGGACAGTTTTGCGGCGACTGAAATCCGGGTGCGGTCAGCGCAGGGTGCGGGCCGCTTCCTGGACCGCCACCACGTCCGCGGCCATCGTGTCGAGCAGGAGCCGTTGTTCTTCGTCGGCGGTTTCGGGCGGCGAGGTGAGCATCCCGTCGTCGTCGAGGCCGTCGTCCTCGTACAGTTCGCGGGCGACCTCCTCGACGGCTTCCGCCAGTGCCGCGCCGCTCTCCCGGCGCAGCAACAACGACGACGCGGTCACCGAAAGCCCACGCAGGGCCTCCACCGCGCGGTCGAGTGCCTCACGTTGTTCGGGGGTCGGGTCCTGGGTGCCCGGCTCGGCCGCCAGCAGGCCTTGCTGGGCCCGCGCGGACGTGCGGAACCGCCTGCCCAGTTCGCGCCGGTCGCTCGCGCCGCGCAGGGCCGACGTGACCTCGACGAGCAGGTCGCGGACCGCGTCCACCGCCGTGCCAAAGCGCTCCGGCACCCCCGGCTTGCGGACGCCCGGCACGGCCGCGAAGCCGAACAGGAGCCCGATCACCGCGGCGAGCAGCATCAGCAGGAGGTACTCGACCAGGACGTGGCGCGGGTCGAGGTGCTTCGTCGTCGCGTTCATGCCGACGCTCAACAGCACCATGCAACCGTTGAACACCATCGGTTTCGACTGCATCACCGAGAAGCCGCCGAGCAGCGCGACCAGGCCGATCGGCAGCAGCGCTCCCTGCGGCAGCAGCCAGATCACCAGTGCCAGCACCACCGCGCCGCCGAACGAGCCCGCGAGGCGCTGCCAGGCCTTGCTCAGCGTGTCGTGCCATTCCGGCTGCATGATCGCGAACGTGGTCATCAGGAATGACACGGTGAGCGGGTCGCCCGGCCGGAGCCCGGCCACCACGAGCGCGAGCGCCATGCCCAGCGCGCAGCGGATCGCGTGCCGCAACTGGGTGGAGCGCCAGGAGAACAGGCCTTCGAGGTCGACCCGGAGCAGCTCGCGGCCGAGCTTCGGCGGCAGCGCCACCCTGGTGCGGTCGCGGTTCGTCACGGCGTCCCGGATGCCTTCGAGCGCGTCCCACAAGCCGGTCACCAGCCGCCCTGTCGCGCCGGGCAGGGAGCCGGGTTCCGCGCGGCGCACCGGTTCGAGCTCCGACGGCGCTTCGTGCGCCCGGATGGCATCGGCGAGCCGGGTGGCCTCTTCCGCGGCCGAGCCGAGCAGTTCGCCGACCGCTGCCGCGTCCTCGCCGGACAGCTGGCGGCGGCGCGCGTCGAGCATCCCGGTGGCCGCCCGGTAACGCAGCGTTCCGCCGAGCACGCGGCCGGTCCAGCGGCGCGGCCGATCCGCCAGCCACAGCCGTCCCGCGCTCTCCTGCGCGTCGGGCTTCGCGGAGTCCAAGGCGTCGGCGAGCGCTTCGCGCGTCTGCTTGCCGGGGTCCTTGGCGCCCATCAGGAGCCGCAGGAGGACCACCACGACCACGGCCATCGCCGGTGCGCCCAGGATCTGGCCCGCCGAGGCGCTGCCGGTCAACTGGAAGCCGTACCCGAAGACCGAGGCCATGCCCAGCCCGAGGCCGACGGTGACGTAGCGCGAACCCAGCGCGGGCAGCAGGCCCGCGAGGAACACGATCACCACCAGCAGCGCGATCGCGGCCCAGCGCGACACCGCGCCCAGCAGCCTCGGGACGCCGACGGCCAGCACCAGCGCCGGGCCGAACCCGGCCAGCAGCCGCAGATCGGAGCGCAGCGGCCCGCCGACGGCCGCGATGAGACAGAACAGGGCCGTCAGCGCGGCGAGCACCGACGCGTTGCCCAGCCCGGCGGCGAAACCGAGCCCGGCCGTGCCGCCGAGGACGACCAGGACGACGACGAGGAGGCCGGGCCCTTTCACCGGGCATCGTTGATCGACATGCCGGTCAATGTAAATGTTGTTTGCCCCACCAGCTAATCTGGGTGTAGTCAGGCAGTGATCCGGCCATCACCGGGGAGCTTCCGGAAGAACAGGGCGCGAGCCCCCAGTAGAGCCGGACGGGTGCGGCCCGTAACAGCCGTCGAACGAGTGGCCCGTGCAAGCGGGCAAGCGGGGTGGTACCGCGGAACGGGCTGGAAACGCCCCGTCTCGTCCCCGTGTGGGTGATCGGCGAGCGCCGGTGGCCTGTACGAGAGACGAACCGTAGTACCCAAGCGGAGGAGCAGGCCCCGAGATGTACCCGAAAGCGCAACTGGACGAGGGCACGGGCGTCCCGTCCCAGCCGTCCTTCCCGGAGCTGGAAAAGCAGGTCCTCGCGTACTGGGAGGCCGACCGCACGTTCCAGGCCAGCATCGACGCCCGCGAAGCCGGGCACAACGGCTCGAACGAGTACGTCTTCTACGACGGCCCGCCGTTCGCCAACGGCCTGCCGCACTACGGCCACCTGCTGACCGGGTACGTCAAGGACATCGTGCCGCGCTACCAGACGATGAAGGGCAAGCGCGTCGAGCGCCGCTTCGGCTGGGACACCCACGGCCTGCCCGCCGAGCTGGAGGCCATGCGCCAGCTGGGGATCACGGAAAAAGCCGAGATCGACGCGATGGGCATCGACAAGTTCAACGACGCCTGCCGCGAGTCCGTCCTGCGCTACACCGGGGAGTGGCAGGAGTACGTCACCCGCCAGGCGCGCTGGGTCGACTTCGACAACGACTACAAGACCCTCGATGTCACGTACATGGAGTCGGTGCTCTGGGCGTTCAAGCAGTTGTGGGACAAGGGTTTGGTGTACGAGGGCTACCGCGTCCTGCCGTATTGCTGGCGTGACGAGACCCCGCTGTCCAACCACGAGCTGCGGATGGACGACGACGTCTACGCCAGCCGCCAGGACCCGGCCGTCACCGTCGGTTTCCGGATGGAGGGCAACGGGAACGACCTGGACGGCACCTACCTGCTGATCTGGACCACGACCCCATGGACGCTGCCGTCCAACCTCGCCACCGCGGTCCGTGAGGACATCGACTACGTGGTCGTCGAGTCGGACGGCAAGCGGTTCCTGCTCGCCGAATCCCGGGTCGCGTCGTATGCCCGCGAGCTCGGCGAAGAGCCGCCGGTCATCGGCCGCTACACCGGCGCCGAGCTGCTCGGAACCCGTTACGTGCCACCGTTCCCGTACTTCGTCGGTACCGAGAACGCGCATCGCGTGCTGTCCGCGGACTACGTGACCACCGAGGACGGCACGGGTGTCGTGCACATCGCCCCGGCCTACGGTGAAGAGGACAAGGTCGTCACCGACGCGCACGGCATCGCGGCTGTCACGCCGGTCGACGCGCAGGGCAAGTTCGACTCCACCGTGCCGGACTACCAGGGCCAGCAGGTGTTCGACGCCAACCCGAACATCATCAAGGACCTCAAGAACGGCACCGGCCCGGTCGCGAGCCAGGGCGCGGTGCTGCTGCGCCACGAGACCTACGAGCACCCGTACCCGCACTGCTGGCGCTGCCGCAACCCGCTGATCTACCGCGCGGTGTCGTCGTGGTTCGTCGCGGTGACGGAGTTCAAGGACCGGATGGTCGAGCTGAACCAGCAGATCACCTGGTACCCGGAGAACGTCAAGGACGGCCAGTTCGGCAAGTGGCTGGAGAACGCCCGCGACTGGTCGATCTCCCGCAACCGGTACTTCGGCACGCCGATCCCGGTGTGGCAGTCCGACAACCCGGCGTACCCGCGCACCGACGTGTACGGCTCGCTCGACGACCTCGAGCGCGATTTCGGCGTCCGGCTGGACAACCTGCACCGGCCCTACATCGACGAGCTGACCCGG
This sequence comes from Amycolatopsis sp. H20-H5, assembly GCF_035828755.1. Classification (NCBI taxonomy): domain Bacteria; kingdom Bacillati; phylum Actinomycetota; class Actinomycetes; order Pseudonocardiales; family Pseudonocardiaceae; genus Amycolatopsis; species Amycolatopsis sp. H20-H5. The sequence goes on from NZ_JAYMZS010000035.1 coordinate 56,436, forward strand.
CCCAACCCGGACGACCCGACCGGCAAGTCGACCATGCGCCGCATCGAGGACGTGTTCGACGTCTGGTTCGATTCCGGGTCGATGCCGTACGCCCAGGTGCACTACCCGTTCGAGAACACGGACTGGTTCGAGCACCACTACCCGGGCGACTTCGTCGTCGAGTACATCGGGCAGACGCGCGGCTGGTTCTACCTGCTGCACGTGCTGGCCACGGCGTTGTTCGACCGCCCGGCGTTCCGGACCGTCGTGTCGCACGGCATCGTTCTCGGCTCGGACGGGCAGAAGATGTCCAAGTCGCTGCGCAACTTCCCGGACGTCAACGAGGTGTTCGACCGCGACGGCTCGGACGCGATGCGCTGGTACCTGATGTCGAGTTCGATCCTGCGCGGCGGGAACCTGGTCGTCACCGACCGGGGCATCCGCGACGCCGTGCGCCAGGCCGTGCTGCCGCTGTGGAACTCGTACTACTTCCTGGCGCTGTACGCCAACGCCGAGGGCGTCGAGGGACACTGGCGGACGGACTCGCCCAACGTGCTCGACCGGTACGTCCTGGCGAAGACGCACGAGCTGGTGACCGACGTCGAGCACGCGCTCGACACGTACGACGTGTCCGGCGCCTGCGCGACCGTGCGGGAGTTCCTGGAGGTCCTCACGAACTGGTACGTGCGCCGCTCGCGCGACCGGTTCTGGGCGGGCGGGCAGGACGCGATCGACACGTTGCGCACCGTGCTGGTGGTGACTTCGCAGGTGGTGGCGCCACTGCTGCCGCTGACCGCGGAAGCCGTCTGGCGCGGGCTGACCGGCGGCCGGTCGGTGCACCTGACCGACTGGCCTAACGCGCTCGACCTGCCCGCCGACGCGGCGCTGGTGACCGCGATGGACCGCGTGCGGCAGGTGGCGTCTTCGGCGCTTTCGCTGCGCAAGGCGAACAAGCTGCGGGTGCGGCTGCCGCTGGCACGGCTGCTCGTCGCGTCCCCGGACGCCGAGCTGCTGGCCGACTTCGGGGACATCCTGCGTGACGAGGTGAACGTCAAGTCGGTCGAGCTGACCACCGACGTCGCCGCGCACGGCGGGTTCGAGGTCGTCGTCAACGCCCGTGCCGCCGGTCCCCGGATCGGCAAGGACGTGCAGAAGGTGATCAAGGCCGTCAAGGCGGGGGACTGGACGACGTCGCCGTCGGGCGCGGTGCTGGCCGCCGGGATCGAGCTGGCCGAGGGCGAGTACGAGCGGCGCCTGGTCGCGAAGGACCCCGGCGCGGCGGCCGAGCTGCCCGGCGGGTCCGGCCTGGTCCTGCTCGACACCGAGGTCAGCGCGGAGCTGGCCGCCGAAGGCCTCGCCCGCGACCTGGTCCGCGTCGTCCAGCAGGCCCGTCGCGACGCCAGTCTCGACGTCGCCGACCGGATCGCGTTGACGATCTCCGCGCCCGGCGACGTCGTCGTGGCGGCCCGCACGCACGAGCAGTTCATCGCCGCGGAGACGCTGGCGACGTCGGTGGGCTACGGCGAGGTCGCCGAGGGCTCCACCGGGACGGTCGGCGACGGCACGAAGGTGACGGTCCTGGTCACGAAGGCGTAGCCACTCCTGTTGGCAGTGTCATGAAAGGGTCTTTCCGGGCAATTTTTGTCCTGAAAGACCCTTTCATGACACCAGGGGCGGAAGGGACGGCTGGATCACGAAAAGGATTCAGGTAGGTCGCTTTCTCACCGGTAACGTGCTGGGCGTGTCAGCGATGGGCAAGCTGAGCCCGTGCGCGAACGCCGCACTGCTGGGGGGAGAGCGAACAGTGAATCCTGCACGAAGACGGGCCGTCCTCATCGGGGGCGCGCTGGCCGTGGTCGCGATCGTGGTCGCCGGGCTGGTCCTGCTGCGCAACGACGGGAACGTCCCCGAGAACACGGCGCAGGCCAGCGACGGCAGCGCGGGCACGACGGAGTCGCCGAGCTCGGTCGCGCTGAAGTACCTCGAAGCGTTCGGAACGGGGGACGCGGACGCCGCGGGCAAGTTCACCGACGACCCGGCGGCCGCTTCGGCGGCGATCAAGGACGCCAGGGCCGCGCTCGTGCCGACTTCGATCACCACCTCGCTGGCCAAGGTCGCGCCCGCCGCCACGGGGCAGGACAAGACCAGCGGCTCGTTCACCGTCTCCTGGGTGCTCGGCGCGAAGGCGAAATGGACCTTCGACGACACCTTCGACCTGAAGCTGACCGGCCGGACCTGGCGCCTCCGCTGGACCCCGGCGCTGATCCACCCGAAGCTCGAGGCGGGCCAGCGGCTCGCCCTCACGACCACCGGTGACCAGCCCTTGGTCGTCGACCGCGATGGGAAGGCGCTGGTGCCCGCGCAGGGCAACCCCTTCCCGCTGCTGCAGAGCGCGCTGACCAGCCAGGCCACCGGCACCGCGCAGACCGGCGGCGTCTCCGTCTCCCGGGTCGACGACGCTGGCAAGAACCTGGAAACGCTCTTCGGCGGGAACGGGAACGGTGGCGGCGGGGACCGGAAGCCGCTGACCTCGGGCCTGAGCCTTGCGACGCAGACCGCCGCCCAAGCCGCGCTCGACGGCTACCAGGGTTCGGCGATGATGGTGGTGATCCAGCCGTCCTCGGGTGACCTGCTCGCGGTCGCGCAGAACGCGGCGGCCGGCACTCAGCTCAAGGCGTTGAGCGGGCAGTACGCGCCCGGTTCGACGTTCAAGATCGTCACCGCGACGGCCGCGCTGGAGCAGGGCGACGTCGACCCGGACACGATGCTGCCGTGCCCCGGCGAGGCGACCATCGGCACCCGGACGATCCCCAACGAGAACAAGTTCGACAAGGGCACGATCGCGATGCACAGCGCGTTCGCCTACTCCTGCAACACCACCTTCGGCGCGTTGGCCGCGAAGCTGCCGTCCGACGGCTTGGCCAAGGCCGCGAGCCAATACGGGATTAACGCCGACTTCGAGATCCCCGGCCTGCCCACCGAGGCCGGGAAGGTCGAGCCCGCTGGCGGCGACGAGCAGGTCGAGGACGGGATCGGCCAGGGCACTATCCAGGTCAGCCCGTTCGGCGGCGCGCTGATGGCGGCCACCGTCGCGGCGGGCAAGGCGGTCACGCCGAAGCTGTGGCACGGCATCGACACCCAGGTCAACACCGGGTACAAGGCGCCGCCCGCCTCAGTGCTCAACGCGCTGCGCCCCATGATGCGTGAGGTCGTCACCACCGGCACCGCCAAGGGCGTCGCGGGCAGCGGGCAGGTCTTCGGCAAGACCGGGACGGCGCAGTTCGGCTCCGGCGAGAAGGCGAACGGCTGGTTCGTCGGCTATCGGGGCGACGTGGCCTTCGCGATCATGCTGGAGGCGTCCAACGACTCGAAGCCCGCGGTCACGCTCGCGAAGACGTTCCTGGGCGGGCTCAAGTAGTTCGGCCGCGGCCGACGCGTCGGTCTTCTACGGTGTGCTGATGGAGACCATCGCGTTGGCCGAGGTCGCGGCCGTGCTCGCCGATCCGAGTCGCGCGTCGATGTGCCTGGCGCTGCTGGACGGGCGCGCGTGGACGGTCGGCGAGCTGGCGAGTTCGGCCGGGATCGCCGCGTCGACGGCGAGCGCGCACGTGGTGAAGCTGCGCGAGGCTGGCTTCGTCGCGAGCGTCAAGCAGGGCAGGCACAGCTACGTCCGGATCACCGATCCGCGCGTCGCCGAGCTGATCGAGCATCTCGCGCAGCACGCCGCGCACCGGCCGGTGACCGGGCTGAAGACCTCGGTGCGGGTGCGGCGGCTGGAATTCGCGCGCACCTGTTACGACCATCTCGCCGGGACGGTCGGCGTCGCGCTGCGTGACGGGATGCTCGGCGCCGGGCTGGTGGACACCGCGTCCGGGCTCACCCTGACCGGCCACGGCCGCGCGGTGCTCGGCGAGCTCGGGATCGAGGTCGCCGAGGGCGGCCGCCGCCCGTTGCTGCGCGAGTGTCTGGATTGGACGGAGCGGCGCGAGCACCTCGCGGGCGCCGTCCCCGCGGCGGTGCTTTCCCGGGCTGTCGAGGCAGGCTGGCTTTCCCGCGACCCGAGCCGAGCCGTGCGGGTGCTGCCCGCGGCGAGCGCGCCGTTCGCGTTGCTGGGTGTGGACCTCCCGGCGCTCGCCGCTTGACCCGCCGCTTAACACAGGGCATATCGGACACTGTTCGGCGGTGCACGATCGAGTGACCACGTCCCCCTCACTATCCTGAGAGCCTGCGGCGGCCGGGACGGGAGGCGGAGATGGACGAACTCCCGATCGTGCTGGGCGCCGGCGGCGCCGTCCTGCTCGTCGCCGTGCTCGCCGTCCGCTTCTCGATCCGGCTCGGCCTCCCCTCGCTGCTGCTGTACCTGGCCATCGGCGTGGTGATCGGCGAGGCGGGCTTCGGCGTCCGGTTCGACAACCCGGCGCTGACCCAGTCGCTCGGGCTCGCCGCACTCGTGATGATCCTCACCGAGGGCGGGCTCACCACGCGGTGGTCAGCGGTGAAACCCGCGCTGGGCATCGGTATCGCACTGTCCACAGTGGCCGTGGTGGTGAGCATCGCGGTCACCGGCGCGGCGCTGCACCTGCTGCTCGGGCTGGACTGGCGGATGGCCCTGCTGTGGGGCGCGGTGCTTTCCTCGACCGACGCCGCGGCGGTGTTCTCCGTACTGCGCTCGGCGGCAGTGGGCAAACGGCTGGTCGGCGCGCTGGAGATCGAGTCCGGGATCAACGACGCCCCCGCCTACATCGCGGTCGTCGTGCTCGCCGAGGGCACCACCGTGGACTGGTCGCTGCCGCTGCTCGTGGTCTACGAATTGGGCGCGGGGCTGGCGATCGGGCTCGCGTTCGGCTGGGTGGGCGCGCAGGCGCTGCGCCGGGCCGCGCTGCCCGCCACCGGCCTGTACCCGCTGGCCACCGTCGCGGTGTGCATCCTGGCGTATTCCAGCGGGCAGCTTTCCCACGCTTCGGGGCTGCTGGCCACCTACGTCGCCGGGGTGGTGCTGGGGAACTCACGGCTGCCGCACCGCTCGGACACACTGTCCTTCGCCGAAGGGCTCGGCTGGCTCGCCCAGATCGGCTTGTTCGTCCTGCTCGGCCTGTTCGCCTCGCCCAGCAGGCTGCTGGAGACCCTGGTGCCGGGCCTGGTCGCGGGGGCGGTGGTGCTGCTGCTCGCCCGGCCGTTGTCGGTGCTGCTGTCGATGCTGCCGTTCAAGGTGCCGTGGCGCGAGCAGGTGTTCCTGTCGTGGGCGGGGCTGCGCGGCGCGGTGCCGATCGTGCTCGCGATGATCCCGCTGGCCCAGGGGCTGCCGGGCGCCGAAAAGCTGGTCAACGCCGTGTTCGTGCTGGTCATCGTGCTGACGCTGCTGCAGGGGGCCACGCTGTCACCGCTCGCGCGGGTGCTCGGGCTGTCCACGAAGAACGAGCCCAGCGAGCTCGACGTCGACTCCGCGCCACTGGACGAGCTCGGCGCGGAGCTGCTGCAGATCCGCATCCAACCAGGATCGAAGATGCACGGCGTCTACCTGTCCGAGCTGCGGCTGCCCGGCGGGGCCACGGTGAGCCTGGTCGTCCGTGGCGGCGCCGGTTTCACCCCGCAGAAGACAAGCCGCCTGCAGGAGAACGACCAGCTACTCGTGGTCACGACAGCCGCCGTCCGCGACGCGACCGAGCAGCGACTGCGCGCGGTCGACCGCGCCGGGCGGCTCGCCAGGTGGAAGGGCGAATCCGGCCGCTGAGCCGTTGTTCGTTCGTCGATCTTTCACCCAAATTTCGCACAGTCTGTTCCCATGTGTCCCCCCTTATGGCTTAACGTGCGCTCACTTCGGTTAGTTCGAATGGGTGAGCGTTAGGCCAAAGGAGTACTCATAGTGACGAATCTTCGCATTCGTGTCGCCGTCCTCGGCGCCGCGGTCGGCTTGTCCGGTGCTCTGCTCATGACCCCGACGGCCACCGCCGACGTCGCGGCCCCGGCCTTCGGGTTCCCCTTCGCCGCCGGGCAGCAGCTCTACTCGGCCGGGATCCACTCCGACAACGGGAACAGCGGCGTGAAGAACGCCCTCGATCTCAGCCCGGCGGACGGGACCGTCCGCGCCGCCCTCGCCGGGACCGTGCGCCTGCAGCACTGCTCGGGCGGCGACTGGGTGACCGTCGACCACGCGGGCGGCTGGCGGACCGGGTACTACCACCTGGAGGACATCGTCGTCACCGACGGTCAGCAGGTGGCGGCCGGAACCCCGCTCGGTTCGACGGGCAACGCGCTGCCCTGTGGCGGCAGCAGCACCGGCGCCCACGTGCACTTCACCCTCTGGACACTGCCCGCGACGTCCTCCGCCCGCGCCGCGACGACAGCGTCCGCGGAAGCGGCGAAGGTGGCTGTGGGTAACTGGAACGACCTGTCGTACGGCCAGGTTTCGAGCTCGGTCGCGGCCGTGTACGGCCAGCCGATCGACGGCAAGGACATCGGCGGCTGGAAGTTCGCCGCAGGCGCCGAGCAGTATTCGGGCACGGCCACCAGGGACTCCGACGGCACCGTCGTCCAGCTGCCCGGAAGCTTCCGCACCAGGGTGTGAGCCGGCTGGGCCGATCGTGTGACCGTCGTCTCAACCCCTGGACGGCACTCGCGCGATCGGCCGGTCTTCGGTTACCTTTCCAGTCATAGGTCATGAGTGTCAGCGTCAAGCCCCGGCTCGCTGACCGGCAACCCTCCTACCGCGGTGGGGTGCCCCGGGTGAGGACCTGGCCTGTCGCGCGGTGCGACCGGCAAGCGCGGGTCCCTCAGTGGGTCCCCAGGATCGCCGAGGAGGCACTTCGATGACGCTCGCACTCGATCGCAGCGCGGAAACCGTTACCCACCAAGACATTCCCGCAGTCGTGGGCGCTTCATTGCGCGTCCCGCTGGTCACCGGCGGGCAGATCGGCTACGCCAACCTCGACCACGCCGCGAGCGCGCCGTGCCTGGAAGCCGTCCAGTCGGCGGTGAACGAGTTCCTGCCGTGGTACGCCAGCGTGCACCGCGGCGCCGGGTTCGCGTCGCAGGTTTCCACCAAGCTGTACGAGCGGACCCGCGGCGTCCTGCGCCGGTTCGTCGACGCGCGGGCGACCGACGCCGTCGTGTTCACCCGCAACACCACCGATTCCTTCAACCTGCTGGCCCGCAGCCTGCCGAAGAACACCTCCGTGGTGGTGTTCGACACCGAGCACCACGCGGCGCTGCTGCCTTGGCGGGGCCGGAACGTGCGCCGGATCGCGACCCCGCGCACCCGGCTCGAAGCAGTGTCCGCTGTGGACAGTGCGCTCGCCGAAAGCCCGACGGGGCCGCGGCTGGTCGTGCTCACCGGTGCGTCCAATGTCACCGGGGAACTGTTGCCGGTCAAGGAGATCACCGCCGTCGCACGCCGCCACGGCGCCCGCGTCGCGCTCGACGCCGCGCAGCTCGCCCCGCACCGCCGCGTCTCGCTGCGCGAGCTGGACGTCGACTACGTCGCGCTGTCCGGGCACAAGCTCTACGCGCCGTTCGGGGCGGGCGCGCTGATCGGCCGCGCGGACTGGCTGAAGGCGGCACCGCCGTACCTCGCGGGCGGCGGCGCGACCAAGCTCGTCACCGGCGAGGCCGACTCGCTGGGCGTGGTCTGGAACACCGGAATGGAGCGGCACGAAGCCGGTTCGCCCAACACTGTCGGCGTGTACGCGCTGGGTGTCGCGTGCGAGCGGCTTTCGGCGAACTGGGAGGCGATCGGCGAGCACGAGGCCGCCCTGCTCGCCCGGCTGCGCCGCGGGTTGGCCGGACTGCCCGGTTTCGCCGAGCTGCGCCTGTTCGACGCCCCGGTGGACCGGGTCGCCACGCTGAGTTTCGTCGTCGAGGGGTTCGAGCCCGGCTGGCTGGCGGCGGTCCTCTCGGCCGAGTACGGCATCGGCGTGCGGGACGGCGCGTTCTGCGCGCACGTCGCGACCCGGCGTCTCATCGCCGAGGCCGGTGCGGAGGGTCAGCAGGCCTTGCGCGTCAGCCTGGGCCTGGGTACCACGGACGAGCAGGTCGACCGCCTGGTGCTCGCCTTGCGTCAGATCGCCGCCCGCGGCGCGCGCTGGGAGTACACCCGGCAGGACGGCCGCTGGGCCCCGGTCGGCGACCCCCGCGACCTCCCGCCCTTCCTGGATTGATCCCGGCGACTGATCCCGGCGGTAGGCTGCCCGGATGGGGAGTGCGCGGCCGAGGTACTGGTTTCCGCTGGCGCTGCTGGGTTTCGTCCAGCTGATACTGGCCGTCGTCTCGGTCGCGGGGGCGAGCCTGCTTTATTCACCCGCGCCGTCGCTGCTGCGGGACCTCCAGGAGCCTTCGGGTCAGTTCTTCGACGAGGCGGCCCACTACGACTCCGTTCCCTGGGACGTCAGTGACTACTGGCCGTTCGCGATGGCGCTGCTCTGGATGGCGACGGCAGGCTGGTACACCTACCGGGCGAAGACCGGCTACGGCCGGGCACTCGCGGTCACGGCCGGCGGCATCCTGGCCATCGCGGTCGTCGAGTTCGTGTCGTACTCGGGCTTCGGCCTGCCGGACGCCCTGCGCGACCCGCTGCTCGTCACCGCCGGGCTGCTCCTGCTCGCCTGGCTCGACCGCAGCGTGCTGGTGCTGGCGGTGGCCGCGGGGTTCCTGGTGGCCGCGCTGCTCTCGCCGGGGCGGCTGGCGGAGTTGCTGATCCCGGTGATGGTGGTGTTCGCCGGGGCGTTCGCGGCGGTGCTGAAACGGCCGCGACCCACCGCTGACACGCCGTGAGCAGGGACAGTGGACAATGGCACGGTGAGCACCGAGCCCGAATCGCCGTCCGAGACCGCCGCACCGGAGCCTGAGGTCGATGCGCCGCAGCCGTCGGAGACGGCCGAGCAGGCGCCGCCGTCGGAACCCGCGCTGCCCCAGCGCCGGGTCGGCCTCGTCTTCCTGTTCGCGGCGCTGCTGTGGGCCGTGGACCTGCTGACCAAGAGCCTCGTGGTGGCGAACCTCGAAGGCCGGGAGCCGGTCAAGATCCTCGGCGGGCTGATCTACCTGCAGCTCATCCGCAATCCCGGCGCCGCGTTCTCGATGGCCACCGGGCTCACCTGGGTGCTGGCGTTGGTCGCGATCGCCGTCGTCGTCGCCATCGTCTGGCTTTCGCGACGGCTGCGCTCGGTCGGCTGGGCGATCGGGCTGGGCCTGGTGCTCGCCGGCGCGCTCGGCAACCTGACCGACCGCGTCTTCCGCGCCCCCGGGCCGCTGCAGGGCCACGTCGTCGACTTCATCTCGGCGTTCGCGCCGAACGGCGAGGGCTGGGCGATCTTCAACATCGCCGATTCCGCCATCTGCGTCGGCGGGGTGCTGATCGTGCTGCTCTCCCTGCTGGGCAAGGACTACGATGGAACGTCCACAAAGGACAAGAAGAAGACCCAGACTGGAGCGAGTCAGTGACCTCCCGATTGTTGCCCGTGCCCAACGGGCTCGAAGGAATGCGGGTGGACGCCGGGCTGGCCAAGCTGCTCGGCCTGTCCCGCACCGTGGTCGCCGAGCTGGCCGAGTCCGGTGACGTGCTGCTCGACGGCCGTCCGGCAGGCAAGTCGGACCGGCTGCCCGCCGGCGGGCTGCTCGAGGTCACCCTGCCCGAGCCGGAGTCCTCGATCGAGGTCATCGTCGAGCCGGTGCCCGGGATGGCGATCGTCTATCAGGACGACGACATCGTCGTGGTGTCGAAGCCGGTCGGTGTCGCCGTGCACCCCAGCCCCGGCTGGACCGGCCCGACCGTGATCGGCGGCCTGGCCGCGGCCGGTCTGCGCATCGCCACCTCCGGCGCGGCCGAGCGCCAGGGCGTCGTGCACCGCCTCGACGCGGGCACCACCGGCGTCATGGTGGTCGCGAAGAGTGAGCACGCGTACACCGAGCTGAAGCGGGCGTTCAAGGAACGCACGGTGGACAAGGGTTACCACGCCATCGTCCAGGGTCACCCGGACCCGATGCGCGGCACCATCGACGCCCCGATCGACCGCCACCCCCGCCACGACTACAAGTTCGCCGTCGTCGCGGGCGGGCGCCCCAGCGTCACACACTACGAGGTCGTCGAGGCCTTCCGCGCCGCGTCGCTGGCGGAGATCAAACTGGAGACCGGTCGCACGCACCAGATCCGCGTGCACTTCTCCGCGCTGAAGCACCCGTGCGTCGGCGATATGACCTACGGCGCCGACCCGGTCCTGTCCCGCAAGCTGGGCCTGTCCCGGCAGTGGCTGCACGCGAAGACCCTCGGCTTCCACCACCCTGCAGACGGCCGGTACGTCAGCTTCGAGACCGAGTACCCGGATGACCTGGCGAAGGCGCTGAGGATCCTCCGCTCCGAGAACTGACGGCGGCCACACCCGCGGGAAGCAGCCCGGACCCAGATCGTCCCCGGCCACCCGTGTCCGGCGCCTCGTCAGGGCGTCAGTCGTCCATCACCCAGGTGAGGGTGCGCTCGTCCGGTTCGGGGCGGGGGCTCCAGCGGACGGCGACCACGCGGGTGGCGTCGGGCAGGACGTAGACGGTGTGGCCGCCCAGTGTCTCGCCGGGCCGGACGCCGATCTTGTGCTGCGGCCGGGAGGTGAGCGACACCGGGGCCTTGCCGATCGCCTTGCCGTCGACGGTCATCAGCTCGAGGTAGTTGTCCGGCAGCGAGACGAACGGGATCGCGCCGCGGTTGGTGATCTCGGTGTGCACCACGACCGAGCGCTCGCCCTCTTCGAGGCGGTAGCCCGCCGCGCCGAACAGGTAGTCCGCCGGGTCCTGGATCTCCAGCAGCTGCACGGTGAGCTGCTCGCCCTCGAGACCCTGGGTCTCCAGCACCTCGCCGACGCGCCCCTTCTTGCCCTCCGGCGGCTGCTTCGCGCGCTGCTGCTCGTCGCCGCGGGCCCAGGACGAGCTCTGCGGCGGGCCCCAGGTGCTCATCACCGGATCGAGGGGCGCCATCGGCGGCTGCTGCTGGGGCGGGGGAGGGGGCGGCGCGAACTGCGGACGCTGCTGGGGCGGCCGTGGCGGGGGCCCGGGATAGCGGCCCGACGGTGTCCCCTGAACGGTGTACGCGCCGGAGGGGGTGCCCTGGACGTTGTAGGCGCCGGACGGCGTTCCGTGCACCGGATGGGGGACGTTCTGCGGGGGTTGCCGGGGCGGCCGCGCTGTCCACGCCGGGGCGCCGCCGATGGCCGCGCGCAGGCCGTTCGGGTCGCTCTCGACGCCGACGAGCAGGGGCAGGCCGCTGCCGGAGAGCGCGACCAGCCGGTACGCGACCTCGCGGGGGTCCATCCCGACCTTGGCCGCGAGTTCGTGGACCGCCGCCTTGCCCAGGTCCGCCAGGGCGGCGAGCAGTCGGGCATCCACGGGATCGGTCACGGCCACTCCCGGAACGCTACCGCCTCGCCTCACCGGCCGTGCCGAAGGTCGTCCCTGTGTCGGTGATCTCCATTAGGCTCGGGGACACCGCATCCCTCGACTCTCCAGGACGTCCCCATGACCGAAGTCGCCACCCTCGCCGACGAGTTCGTCGGCTACCTGTTCGAAGTCGACCCGCTGACCCCCGCCCTGCTCGGCATCCGCCCGGACGCCGAAGGGCTCGGCGATCCCAGCGGCGAGGCCGAGCGGGCACACCGGGCGCGGCTGGCCGGGTTCGTCGAGCGGGCGCTCGTATTCGAGCCCTCCGGACTGAGCCCCGAGGACAGGGTCACCAGGGACGTGCTGGTCAGCACCGCCCAGTCCCGGATCGACCACATCGACACCCGGTTCGTCGAGTTCACCGTCAGCGACCTGTTCGTCGCGCCCGCGGCCGCGATGCTGACGCATCTGCCGATGCTCCCGGTCGCCGCCGGTTCGCAGGCCACCGCGCACCTGGGCAGGCTCGAGGCGCTCCCGCTGTACCTGGAGCGGACAGCACAGCGCCACCGTGACGGTGTCGCGGACGGGCTGGTCCCGGTCGCGCACCTGGTCGCGGCCACGATCGCCCAGCTCGACCGCTACCTCGCGGACCCGGCCGCCGATCCGCTGCGCACCCCGCCCGGCCCGGACGAGGAGTTCGACAAGCGGCGTGAGGAGCTCCTGCGCGACGTCGTGCGCCCGGCGTTCGCCGCGTACCGCGAGGTGCTCGCCACCGAGATCGCGCCGCACGGACGCCCGGCGGACAAGCCCGGCCTCTGCTGGCTGCCCGGCGGCGAGCGGATCTACGCACTGCTCGCGCGCACGCACACGACCACTGACCGCGGCCCGCAGGAGCTGCACGAAACCGGCCTCGCCCTCATCGCGAAGCTGGCCGAGGAGTACCGCACGCTCGGCTCCAGGGTGTTCGGCACGGATCAGCTCGCCGAGATCTTCGCCAAGCTCCGCACCGACCCGGCGCTGCGCTGGTCCGACGCCGAAGAGCTGCTCGAAACCGCTCGCTCGGCCATCACCCGCGCCGAGGCCGAGGCGCCGAACTGGTTCGGCAGGATCCCGCCCCAGCCGTGGGAGGTCCGCTCGTCCCCGCCCGAGGCGGGGCCCGCCGCACCCGCCGCGTACTACATGCCGTCCACGACGGACGGATCCCGGCCGGGCGTCTACTTCGCCAACACCCACGAGGCGACGGAGCGCTTCCGGCACGCCGCCGAGGCGACGGCGTTCCACGAGGCGATCCCCGGGCACCACTTCCAGCTGAGCATCGCGCAGGGGCTCGAGGAGCTGCCCCTGCTGCGCCGCATCGGCGACTTCAACGCCTACATCGAGGGCTGGGGGCTCTACACCGAGCGCCTCGCCCAGGAGATGGGCCTGTACTCCGACGACGTCGCGCTGCTCGGCATGCTGACGCTCGATTCGATGCGCGCGGGCAGGCTCGTGGTGGACACCGGGCTGCACTCGCTGGGCTGGAGCCGTCAGCAGGCGGTGGACTACCTGCTCGAACACACCCCGATGGCCCCGGTGGAGATCGAGTCCGAGGTCGACCGGTACATCGCGTTCCCCGGCCAGGCCCTGTCGTACATGGTCGGGCGGCTGGAGATCCTGCGGATCCGCGCGGCCGCGGAGCAGGCGCTGGGCGAGCGGTTCGACATCCGCGGGTTCCACGACGTCGTGCTCGGCGGCGGCGCGCTGCCGCTGTCGGTGCTGGACGACGTCGTGACCGAGTGGGTGGCCGGGCTGAAGAGCCCAGTGGACGTCCTCGCGGACGAGCTGGTCGCGGTCAAGTTCGACGCGGAGCCGCTGTTTCCCGCCATCCTCGGCATCCCCGGCGACACCCATCGCCTCGCGGATCTCAGCGAGGAGAACGAAGCCCGGCTTCGCGAGTCCTATGTGGACATCGCGGAGCGGGCGGGCGCGATCGTCAGGAGTGGCCTGTCCACCACCGAGGCGATCACCCGTGACGTCGTGATCCAGCAGGCGCGCGCGGCGGTCGACACGCTGGACGCGCGCGCCGCCGAGTTCTCGGTCAGCGACGGGCTCAGCGCGCCAGGGCTGTACCTGCTGACCCTGCTCTCCGAGCTCACCCTCAACGACGAGGAGCACGCGCGCGGTTACCTCCGCAGGCTGGCCGCGATCCCGGGCTACCTCGAGACGGTGACCCAGCGCCAGCGCGGCGGGGTCGCGGCCGGGCTCGTCCCGCCGGTGTTCCTGGCCGAAGCCGGGATCGCGCAGGTCGGCAGGTACCTCGCGCAGCCGGAAAACGACCCGCTGCGCCGCGAGCCCACGGTGCCCGTCGAGGGCTACCAGGCCGAGTGCGAGCGCCTGCTCGCCGAGGAGGTGCGGCCCGCTTTCGCGCGGTACCGGGAGTTCCTGGCCGCCGAGGTCGTGCCCGCCGGGCGGCCGGAGACCGAGCCGGGGCTGTCCTGGCTGCCGGGCGGCGCGCGGATGTACGCCGGGCTGATCCGGGTGCACACCACCACCGAGCGCTCCGCCCAGGATCTGCACGAAACGGGGCTCGGCATGATCGCGAAGCTCGCGGACGAGTACCGCGAGCTCGGCGCGCGCGTGTTCGGGACGAAGGACCTCGCCGAGATCTTCGAGCGGCTGCGCACCGATCCGGAGCTCCACTGGCGTGACGGCGACGAGCTCCTTGACGCGGCCCGTGACGCCATCACCAGGGCGGAAGCCGTGGCGCCCCAGTGGTTCTCCAGTGTTCCCGAGGAGCACTGCGAGGTCGCGCCGGTGCCGGACAACGAGGCCGAGGGCGGCACGATCGCCTACTACCTGCACCCCGCGTTCGACGGGACCCGGCCGGGCACTTACTACGCGAACACGCACGGCGCGAGCGAGCGGCCCCGGCACACCAGTGAGGCGATCGCCTTCCACGAAGCCGTTCCCGGGCACCACTTCCAGCTCGTCACGGCCCACGGCCTGACGGCGCTGCCGCTGCTGCGGCGCATCGCCGACGTCAACTCCTACATCGAGGGCTGGGGCCTCTACGCCGAGCGGCTCGCCGACGAGATGGGCCTGTACTCCAGCGACGTCACCAGGTTAGGGATGCTCACCCAGGACTCGATGCGCGCCGGGCGGCTGGTCGTCGACACCGGGCTGCACGCGCTCGGCTGGAGCAGGCAGCGTGCGGTGGACTACCTGCGGGAGCACACCCCGATGGCCCTGGTGGAGATCGAGGTCGAGATCGACCGGTACGCGGCGATCCCCGGCCAGGCGCTGTCGTACATGGTGGGGCGCCTGGAGATCCAGCGTGTCCGCGCGGCCGCCGAGGAAAAGCTGGGCGACCGGTTCGACATCCGTGAGTTCCACGACGTCGTGCTGCGCAACGGGATCCTGCCGCTGCCGGTGCTGGACACGGTCGTCGCGGAGTGGGCGAACGCACGGTGAGCCTGCCCGATCTGCCCCCCGGCACGCCGTTCGGCCTGGACAACCTGCCCTACGGCGTCTTCTCGCACGCCGGGGAGCCGCGGCGGCGGGCCGGGGTGGCGGTCGGGGACACCGTGCTCGACCTGTCCGCGGCCGCCGAGGAGGCGGCCGCGCCGTTCGCGCCGCTGCTGACGTCCGGAGTGCTGAACCCGCTGCTCGCGGCGGGGCCCGCCACCTGGCGCGAGGTGCGTGCGCGCGTCACCGAGTGGCTGACGGAGGAGCGCTACGCCGAGCAGATACGCCCGCATCTGCTGCCCCGCAACGAGATCGTCATGCACCTGCCGTTCGAGGTCGCCGACTACGTCGACTTCTACTCCAGCGAGCAGCACGCGATCAACGCCGGGCGCATCTTCTTCGGCGACGCGGCCGTGCTCCCGCCGAACTGGAAACACGTGCCGATCGGCTACCACGGCAGGGCGGGCACCGTGCTCGCGTCGGGCACGCCGATCGTGCGGCCGAGCGGGCAACGCAAGCCCCGCGACGAAACCGTGCCGACGTACGGTCCGTCGAGGACACTCGACATCGAGGCCGAGGTCGGCTTCGTCGTCGGCACGCCGTCCGAGCTGGGCCGCCCGGTCCCGATCGGGGAGTTCGCCGAGCACGTGTTCGGCGTCTGCCTGGTCAACGACTGGTCCGCCCGCGACATCCAGGCCTGGGAGCTACAGCCGCTCGGCCCGTTCCTCGGCAAGTCGTTCGCGACCTCGATCTCGTCCTGGGTCGTGCCGCTGGCCGCGCTCGAACACGCCCGCGTCACCCCGCCACCCCAGGATCCCGAGCCGCTGCCGTACCTGCGCACCGCCGAGCCGTGGGGGCTGGACCTCGCGCTGGAGATCCGGCTCAACGGCCACCTCGTGTCCAGCCCGCCGTTCGCCACGCAGTACTGGACGGCGGCGCAGCAGCTCGCGCACCTGACGGCCAACGGGGCGAACCTGCGCACCGGCGACCTGTACGCCTCCGGCACGGTGACCGGGCCCGAGCGGGAGCAGCGCGGTTCGCTGCTGGAGCTGAGCTGGGGCGGGCGGGAGCCGTTCGCGGTGCCCGGCGGGCAGCGGACGTTCCTCGAGGACGGGGACGAGGTGGTGATCAGCGCCTCGGCGCCTGGTCCGGGCGGGGCGCGGATCGGGTTCGGCGAGGTGCGCGGCACGGTCGTCCCGGGCGGATCGGACCACTCGGCCCGGCTAAGGTCGACGTAAGCGCACGCTTAGTGGAAGGAAACGGACGGGTATGAGGATCGGGACGCAGATCAGCTACGCGGGTGGCTTCGCCGAGAGCGTGGCGGACATCGTCGAGCTGGAGAAGGCCGGGCTGGACATCATCTTCGTCCCGGAGGCGTACTCCTTCGACGCGGTCAGCCAGCTCGGTTACGTCGCCGCGAAGACCGAGCGCGTCGAGATCGCGTCGGGCATCCTCCAGATCTACACCCGCACGCCCACCCTGACCGCGATGACCGCGGCCGGGCTGGACTTCGTGTCCAACGGCCGGTTCACCCTGGGGCTCGGCGCGTCCGGGCCCCAGGTCATCGAGGGGTTCCACGGGGTCAAGTACGACGCGCCGATCGGGCGTACCCGCGAGATCATCGACATCTGCCGCCAGGTCTGGCGCCGCGAGAAGGTCGTGCACTCCGGCAAGTACTACGACATCCCGCTGCCCGCCGAGCAGGGCACGGGCCTCGGCAAGCCGCTGAAGCTGATCAACCACCCGCTGCGCGAGCGGATCCCGATCCTGCTCGCCGCGATCGGCCCGAAGAACGTGGCGCTCACCGCCGAGCTCGCGGAGGGCTGGCAGCCGATCTTCTTCCACCCCGAGCGGGCCGCGGACGTCTGGGGTGAGTCGCTGGCCGAGGGCAAGGCCAAGCGTGACCCGGCGCTCGGCGAGCTGGACACCTACATCGGCGCCGCGCTCGCGATCGGTGAGGATGTGGATCACCTGCTCGACCAGACGCGCGCGCAGCTCGCGTTGTACATCGGCGGGATGGGCGCCCGCGGAAAGAATTTCTACAACGACCTCGCCGTCCGGTACGGGTATGCCGACGCGGCCAAGGAAATCCAGGACCTTTATCTCGACGGCAAGAAGGACGCTGCCGCCGCGGCCGTTCCGCTGGACCTGCTGAAAGCCATCTCGCTGGTGGGCCCGGCGGGCTACCTCAAGGAGCGGCTGGCCGCGTTCGCCGAGGCCGGCGCGACAACGCTGGTGGTCAGCCCGTTGCAGCCCGGCCGCGAGGGCCGCGTCGCCGCCGTGAGCCAGTTGCGGGAGCTGATCGGATAGAGCCAGGGTAGTATCACCCGCTTGGGTTATAAAAACCTCGTCTCCGGCGATAAGGATCGTGAGCCGGTAGCGCAGGGAAAACGTCAAAGCGGCGTGCTTGGCCTGCTCATTCGGCCATGATCGGGGTTGAGGGACAGCTGACTGGGGGCTATTCCTTTCCCAACGGAAACGGAGGTGCGCCGCGTGCGGATCACGGAACCCGCGGTGGGTGTGCTCGATGTCGGTTCGTTCAGTGCCCGGCTGGTGGTGCTGGCCCGCGGCGGTTCGCCGCTGGAGCCGGCCCTCAGCCATCAGACGCGGTTGCGCCTGGATCGGGAGCTGGACCATTCGGGCCGGTTGACCAGCGCGGGCATCGCGGCGGTCAGCGCGGCGGTCGAAGCTGGCGTGACCATCGCGGCCAAGCACGGGGTCGGCGAGGTCTACCCGCTGGCCACCTCCTCCATCCGCGACGCCCGCAACGCCCGCCAGGTCGTCTCCGAGGTCGCCAAGAAAACCGGCGTCGAGCTGCGGTTCCTGTCCGGCCGCCAAGAGGCGGAGTTCGCCTACGTCGGTGCCCGGCGCTGGTACGGCGCGTCCGCCGGGCCGCTGCTGGTGCTCGACATCGGCGGCGGCACCGTCGAACTCGCCGCCGGGCAGGGCGAGCGGGCAGGGTTCGCGCGTTCGCTGCGGCTCGGCGCCCGTTCGATGACGCGGGACTGGCTGCCGAGGGAATGCGCCTCCGGTAAAAGCGTGCGCGCGCTGCGTGAGCACGCGCTCGACGAGGTCCGCGACGCACTCGACGACGTGCTGCCCCAGATCACCGAGCACCGCGTGGTCGGCTGCTCGAAGGTGCTTCGCCAGCTCGCCCGGCTCGCGGGCGACAGACCCGGCAAGACCCGTGAGCTCCAGCTGGACGACCTTCGCTACTGGATCCCGCGGCTCGCCGACCTCCCGGCGAAACGCCGCGCCGAGCTGCCCGGCATCTCCCGCGTCCGCGCCCACCAGGCGCTCGCCGGGGCCATCGTCGCCGAGGCGCTGCTGACGGTGTGCGGCGGCCGGGTCGCGATCTGTCCCTGGTCCACCCGTGACGGCCTGCTGCTCAACCTGCTCGACGGCCTCGCCGCCGTCCCCCGCAGCACCGGCTCCGGCCGCGCCGCCTGACCCGCCCGCGGCCCGCGTCACCCTCCCGCCGAAGATCCCCGAAGTCCCCGAAGTCCCTGAAGGCCACCATGAGGGCGTCTAAGTCCCTCATGGTGGCCTTCAGGGACCTTCAAGGGCAGTAAGAGGGACGGTGCGGGTGGTGCCGGGCGGGGAAAGCGGGTATCCCGGAGTCATGAGTCAGCTGCGGAAGTACCCCGACGACGAAGAAGACGACGTCCTCGACCCCGATCTGCCCACCAAGCTGCCCACCGAGGTCCCCAGCGCGCCCAACCGGGACCTCGGTCCCCGCGGCACCAAGGAGGTGGACGACCCGCCGAACACCGGCGAGGCCGTCATCGAGCCGCCTACCTGAGCCTCCGCTTGACCCGCTCGGGATCGCGCCGCACCGGCGCGCGCCCGGGGGGCTGGGCCGGTCGCTCGCCGGGTTCGATCGCCGGGATCGGCCTGCTCACCGGTTCGGCGGTGACGGTGAACTCCTCGCCGTGGTGGCTCAGGGAGATCGGGTCGCCCTCGATCGTGTGGTAGGTCGCCTGCTCGTGGTCGATCCCGACCTGGAACCGGGTGCCCCGGAAACACAGCCGGAAGGTCAGCCGCTCCAGCTGGGCCGGCAGACGTGGTGCGAAGGTCAGCTTGCCGCCGTGGTCGCGCATCCCGCCGAACCCGGCGATCGTGCCCAGCCACGCACCGGCCAGCGAAGCCATGTGCAGCCCGTTGCGGACGTTGTTGTGCACGTCGTGCAGGTCGGTCAGCGCGGCCTCGGCCAGGTAGTCGTAGGCCAGTTCGAGCTGACCCACCTCGGCCGCGATGACGGCCTGGGTGCCCGCGGACAGCGAGGAGTCACGCACGGTCCTCGCCTCGTAGTAGGCGAAGTCGCGCGCCTTCTCCTCCGGGGTGAAGGAATCCCCGCACAGGTGCAGCGCCAGCACCAGGTCGGCCTGCTTGACCACCTGCTTGCGGTAGAGGTCGAAGTACGGGTAGTGCAGCAGCAGCGGGTAGTGCGCGGCGTCGGTGCCCGCGAAGTCCCAGTCGACGTGCTCGGTGAACCCCTCGGACTGCGGGTGCACGCCGAGATCCTCGTCGTAGGGCACCACCATCGCGTTCGCCGCGTCGCGCCACGACCGGAGTTCGGCCTCGTCCACGCCGAATTTGCCCGCGACATCGGCGTGCCGTTCGCACGCGTCCGCCGCGCCCAGCAGGTTCCGCCGCGCCATCAGGTTGGTGTAGACGTTGTTGTCCGCCACCGCGGAGTACTCGTCGGGCCCGGTCACGCCGTCGATGCGGAACCCGCCGCGCCGGTCGTGGTGCCCCAGCGAGAGCCACAACCTGGCCGTCTCCAGCAGGATCTCGGTGCCGTACTCGCGTTCGAAGTCCGCGTCGTTCGTCGCGCCGACGTAGCGGAGGACCGCGTCGGAGATGTCCGCGCTCACGTGGAACGCGGCCGTCCCGGCAGGCCAGTAGGCAGAGCACTCGGCGCCGTTGATGGACCGCCAGGGGAAGGCCGCACCGCGCAAACCCAGCTGCTGCGCCCTTTCCTTCGCTTTGTCCAAAGTGGAGTGACGCCAGCGGAGCGCGTCGCGGGCGGCGTCCGGCATGGTGTAGGTCAACGCCGGGAGCACGAAGGATTCGGTGTCCCAGAAGGCGTGCCCGTCGTACCCCGGCCCGGTCAGTCCCTTGCCCGCGATCGCCCTGCTCTCCCCGCGCGCCCCGGCCTGCAGCAGGTGGAACAGGCCGAACCGGACGGCTTGCTGCAGCTCCGGATCGCCCTCGATCTCGATGTCGGCGCTCGCCCAGAAGTCGTCGAGGAAGGTCCGCTGCTCGGCCAGCAGCCCCTTCCAGGTGGTCTGGCGCGCGCCCGCCAGTGCCGCCTCGACCTGCGCGCGCAGCGCCGGGATCGAGCGCTGCGCCGACCAGCCGTAGGCCAGGAACTTGGTGATCCGCAGCCGGCCGCCCTTCGGCACGTCGACCGCGACGGTGAGCCGGGCGAGGTCGTCCTCGGCGTGGATGCGGGTCCGGATGCCGTCGGACACCTCGATCTTGTGGTCCATCGCCGCGGCCACCCGCAGGCCCGACTCGCGGGCCCGGTGCACCAGCACGGCCTGGTAGTCCTCGGCGTGCGCGATCTCCGAGACCAGCGGCGACTCCAGTGCCGCCGCGACCCGGGGATCGCTGGTGTCGGACTCGATCGGCTCGTTGGCCAGCAGATCGGACTGCACGACCAGCTGCAGTTCGCCGTCGAGCGGCTCGACCTCGTACCGGATCGCCGCCACCGCGCGCTGGGTGAAGGACACCAGTCGCTCGGTGCGGACCCGGACCCGGCGCCCGGTCGGGGAGGACCACTCGGTCTCGCGGGTCAGCGTGCCCTTGCGGAAGTCCAGCACGCGGTCGTGCTCGTCGGCCGAGCCGTAGCGCATGTCCAGCGGCTCGTCCTCGACCAGCAGCCGGATGATCTTGCCGTCGGTCACGTTGATCACGGTCTGGCCGGCTTCGGGGTAGCCGTACCCGCTTTCGGCGTAGGGCAGCTCGTGCTGCTCGTAGAAGCCGTTGAGGTAGGTGCCCGGCAGCCCGCGCGGCTCCGCCTCCTCGAGCGTGCCGCGCAGCCCGATGTGCCCGTTGGACAACGCGAACGCCGATTCCGTGCGCTGCAACGCTTCCACGTCCATGCCGTGCCAGCGCAGCTCCCATGGGGAGCATTCGTAGCCGTTGGGCAGCGTCACTTCTCCTCCAGCAGTTCCGCGAGG
This sequence comes from Amycolatopsis sp. H20-H5, assembly GCF_035828755.1. Lineage (NCBI taxonomy): Bacteria > Bacillati > Actinomycetota > Actinomycetes > Pseudonocardiales > Pseudonocardiaceae > Amycolatopsis > Amycolatopsis sp. H20-H5. The sequence goes on from NZ_JAYMZS010000035.1 coordinate 77,399, forward strand.
TCGTCGACGACGACGTCGGCGCCGTGCTCGCGCAGCGCACCGGCCTGGTGCGCGCGGTTCACCCCGACGACGTACCCGAAACCACCGTCCTTGCCCGCCTGGACGCCCGACTGCGCGTCCTCGAACACCGCCGCGTGCTCCGGCGCGACGCCGAGTGCCTTGGCGCCGGCCAGGAAAGAGTCGGGAGCGGGCTTGCCGCGCAGGCCGTCGCGCTGGATCACCAGGCCGTCAACCAGCGCCTCGACGAACGGCATCAGCTCCGCCGCGTCGAGCACCTTCGAGCCGTTGGCCGAGGACGTGACTACCGCGATCCGCAGCCCGGCCTCCTTGGCGGCCTTCAGGTAGCGCACCGAGCCCGGGTACGGGTTCACGCCGCGCTCCTCGATGATCTTCAGCACCAGCTCGTTCTTGCGGTTGCCGATCCCGTTCACCGTTTCGGCGTCCACGGCGTCGTCCGGGTCGCCCTCGGGGAGGTCGATCGCGCGGGACTTCAGGAACTCGCGGACGCCGTCTGCGCGCGGCCTGCCGTCGACGTGGGAGGCGTAATCGCTGTCGGTGAACTCAGTGAACCCCGCACCGTCGCGCTTGCGAAGGAATTCGTCGAAGGTCTTCTTCCACGCTTCCCGGTGCAGGACGGCTGTCCCGGTCAGAACGCCGTCGAGGTCGAACAGGCAGGCGGAAACGGTGTCCGGCAATCCGATCATGTCCGCACGCTACCGGGGCGGGCCGTGCGTGGCGACGTGGCGCGCGTCGCCGACCGGAATCCGTAATCGTATAACGACCTATACGGCCGGTCAGGAGTCGTGCGAGTGATCCTCGTGCGGCCGGACGTGGTGGATGAGCTCGTGCACCGTCTCGTCGGTGAGCCGGTAGCGCACGACCCGGCCGGTGCGGTGGGTGGTCACCAGGCCGTGGGCGCGCAGCAGCCGCAGCGCCTGGGAAACGGCGGTGTCGCTCATCCCGGTGGCCGCGGCGAGGTCGGTGACACTGATGTCCTTGGCGTAGTGGATGGACACCAGCAGGGCGAGCCGTGACGGGTCGGCGACCACGGAGAACCGCTGTGCCCACTCGTCGATGGCCGCGCGGTCCCCGAGGCCAGCCATCGCCGCGTCCACGCGCTCGGGGTCGATCAGTCGCCGGTCCGGCTCGATGCTCACGCCATCGATGATCCCACCTCGGCCACGAGGCGAACAGCCGGTGCGCTTCAGCGTGTCACCGGGTCAGGCCGCTTCGATCACCAGCGCCACGTGCGCCGCGGCGCGTTCGAGCGGGTCGAGCGAGCGGCGGACCCGGCACAGCAGGAGCGCGCCCTCCAGGTTGTTCATCGCGGCTATCGCGAGGTCGTCCGCGCGGGCGGCGTCGAAGCCGTGCCCGGCCAGCAGGCCGGTGAGCAGCTCGTGCCAGCTGGTGAAGGCCGCCCGGCAGGCCTCGGTGAGCGCGGGGGAGCTGTTCGCCAGCTCCAGGGTGATCGTCGCGACCGGGCAGCCGCCGCGGTAGCCGTCGGCGGCCAGCGCCTGCCCGGCTTTGCCGAACCACCAGCGGACGGCGTCCTCGACGGTTTCAGTGCGTTCGAACGCGCGCCGGACCGTCGCCGCCACCACCGTGGTGCCCAGCTCGACGGCCGCCACGGCGAGCTGTTCCTTGCCGCCGGGGAAGTGGTGGTACGCCGAGCCCCAGGGCGTTCCGGCTTCCTCGACCAGGTGACGCCAGGAGGTGGCGGCGTAGCCGTCTCGGCGGAAGAGCGTCATCGCCGTCGAAACCATCCGCTCGCGGGTGGTGGCTGTTGTGGTGTCGGGCACGCCGCCCAGCCTAACCCTTGACTAGGACGATCGTCCTGGCCAAGACTGACGGTCAGTAGGACGGACGTCCTAGTCGGATCGGCGAGTGGAGGCGGGATGACCGTCGAAGATGTGGTGACCGCGGGGCAGACCCGGGAGAAGACGATCACCTGGCAGGACCCGCTGCCGACCGCGCGGCTCGGGATCACGATGTCCGGGCTCGAATACCTCACCGAGATCAGGGCGGGGCGCCTGCCGGGGCCGCCGATCGCCGCGCACTTCGGCTTCTTGATCGC
>NZ_JAYMZS010000036.1:0-78538 GCF_035828755.1 Amycolatopsis sp. H20-H5
CCGCCGCGGAGTCTGATCCGGCAGCAACGGTTCCAGCCGGGCCCACTCCTCCTCGGTTAAATCGTGTCGATCAAGCACAAAAACGGTCTATCGCATCCAAAGATCAAGATCCACGGGACACGCCCTAGTGGTCTGTCTGTGTTTTGATCTGGTTGAGGGTGTCTCGTCTTGGTCGTCGGCGTAATCCAGGAACCGCTGCAACTCGTGCCGAGTGAACGGGCGAGCCTCAGGATTGCCCTCGTAGTCGTTGAGATGAGCGATGGTGTTCCACTGGCACCGGGTGGGCACCTTGCCCGAACTCTTGCTCGCACGCGGCCCCCAGCCGTAGCGTCCGTCGCAGAGGTATTCACTGACCAGTCACAGATCCGTTTGGTAGCCCCGAATTGTCGACGGCACCAGGTGCTTCTCACCGGTCAGCGGCTGTGTCCACTCATCCACATGCGCCGGGCCCAGCCCCACGGATACTCGTTGGTGAACGCGACGAATCGGCGCACCAAACGCTCCCGCGGCACGATCGTGTCTTCCTGCAGACCTCGCGCTGTCTGCTGCGCCCGCCAGCCTTTCAGCATCGCCTCGACCATGGCGTCCTCGGGCCGCAACTGCACCACGCCGGAGACGAGCTCCAGGCGCGCAGCACCCGCGAGATCACCCCGTCCCATTCCTGCCTCCAGCCCCCGTCAATGCGACCGTTTGAGGCGAGGATCATGCATCTAACGGGATCATCTGGCAAGTCATGCAGGTCGATCGGCGTGTCGAGCCGACTTCCTGCTCACATTGCCGAGCCACGCTCAGCAGGCGACCTGCGACTTCTCGCCCGTTTGATGCAATTCCTGAGGGTTCGCGTAGCGCAAGGTCATGTCGAGACTGTGGTGACCGAGCAGCGCGGCGATGGCTTCCAAGCTCATCCCGCGGTTGATCGCTAGTGTGGCAAGGGTATGCCGCAATTGGTGCGGATGGATGTGGCTCAGGCCGGCCGCGGTCGCGGCTCGCGGGAGATCACCGGCGGAGGCACGGCCTCGGTCGCTACGGTCCCCTTCCATAATCGACAGGGACGAGGAGATGCTGTCGTCGCCAGTTGAAATCGAGACAATCACCCCGTCGAGCCTCAGGGCGTGTCGCAACTCACACCCATACCTGTTTCGACAATTCTTCGGCAATCGTGCGGCCGGTATCGATCACACGATGCGCCGCCTCGACCATGAGGCTTATTCACAGTGCATGAGATTGCGCGTCCCCGGCGTGTCGACATAAACAGCGGCCCGCTTGTTGAGAGAATTGGGTTACCACACTCAGCTCTCACGAAAAACAGACCGCCTAATCATGTATCATACCACTGGCCTTACCATCGAGCAGATCACCGACCTGTGCACACTGGTCGATATGGACACCGCGGGCACGCAGCGCAATTGGCCGCCAAGCCTGGGTCTGTTTAAGTCAGCGGTGATTGCGCTGACTTACATGCGGCGTAATCGGGTTCAGGTCAAACTGGCGGAAACGTACGAAGTATCTCAGTCCACCATCAGTCGTGCGGTCACCAGAATGACGCGGTTAATAGAAGGTGTGCTCAAGAAGTTCGTTCCGACAGCGGACGAACTGGACGATCAGACGCAGTACATCGTGGACGGAACCTTGCTGCAGTGCTGGTCATAGGCCGATCACCCGGGGCTGTACTCAGGAAAACACAAGACCACGGGAATGAACGTGCAGATCGCATGTACCCTCGACGGGCGACTCGCGTGGATCTCCGACCCCATCGAAGGACGCCGGCACGACACGTACTGCCTGAAGGAATCCGGGGTGCTTCTGACGCTGAGTCCCGAGAATTGGATGGGAGACAAGGGATACGTAGGCAATCACATGCTCACGCCGATCAAGAAACCGAAGCACCGAAAGCTCCTGGACTGGGAGAAGGAATTCAACACCCAGATCAACAAGATTCGCTACATCATCGAGCAGGTCATCGCCAACTTCAAAACTTGGAGGATCATGCACACCGACTACCGGCGACCCATTGAGACCTTCTCGGAAACCATTTCAGCGGCAATCGCCCTACACTTCTACGCAACCGCCTGAATAGCCCTCCATGTACTCGGCCGTGTACGACCGACAGAACAGGGCAGTATGATCCGCCGCTACATCAGCCGATCTTCTTGAGCATCTTCACCGAGGTCGTCTCGTAACCAAGCGACTCGTAAAGGCCGCGCGCGCCCTTGTTGAACCCGAAGACGCTGAGACCCAGAGTGTGAGCGCCATGGGCCCGGGCGTATTCCTCGCCAAGGACCATGGCCCTTCGCCCGAAGCCCTGACCACGCTTGTCGGCATCGATCACGATGTCCCAGATCCACCAGGCACCAGCGTTGCTGCTCGTATCTGGCCCGATCCAGAGATAGCCGACGCTTACCCCGGCATCATCGACCACGTCGAAGACCTCGTGCCCCGGCATCGGTGCACCGGACGGGAAGGAACGAGCTATGCTCTCGTCCGCATGCTGGCGAGCGTCCACAGACGTTTGCCCCAAAGCAACGAGGTCCTTGGCGTACTCGGCTCGACTGCGCTCAAGCCAGGCAGGGAAGCGTTGGGCGTCCAGGGGGCGGAGGGTTACAGGCACCTGCCCAGCCTCCCACACCGGAGCGGCAATACCCCTCAAGGGTCACGGCGCATCAACGCTCACGCTGGAGGAATTTCCGGCCAGCACGACGGGATGAAAACCAAACAGATGGCGCAGCCGGCTCAACTGCACCGCCGCAGCGCCGGTCGGCGAGAATGCTCAGGCTCCTCCTGTTCGACGGCGAGCGCCCGGTGGACGTCCATCCTGTCGACGCCCTGACCTGGACAGCACCAGACAAGTCCACGACCAGATCCCATCCCGAGTGAACCTTCACCTGGGCGATCACCCACTTGGATGGCACGACAACCCCAGTGCACGCGGAGACTCCGTATGCCGGTGGTACGTTCGGACAGTCATTGCTTCACCGCGCTTTGCTCCGCACACCGGCGATGTAGATGCGGCGAAAGCTAGTCGACGGTTCGGCGCCGGGGATGGGCTCGTACTGTAGCTGTCGTACCCGTTGTGACTCTGGTGTTGTGGCTACCCGCGCTGAGGGGACTGGGGTGCTGGGAACCGGCGCTTATCATGGTGGAGGCAGACAATGGGGCATCTTGAGGCTGCGCACGTTGAGTACTATCTGCCTGACGGGCGGGCGTTGCTCGGCGATCTTTCCTTCCGCGTCGGCGAGGGTGCGGTCGCGGCCTTGGTCGGGGCGAACGGAGTGGGCAAGACGACGCTGCTGCGCCTGCTATCGGGCGAACTGACCCCACACGGCGGAACGGTCACCCGTAGCGGCGGACTTGGCGTCATGCCGCAGTTTGTCGGGTCAGCCCGCGATAACAGCACCGTCCGCGACATGCTTATCGCCGTCGCCCAGCCTCGTGTGGCCGCTGCGGCGCGGGCGCTGGACACCGCCGAGCTAGCCATGATCGAGGCTGACACCGAGGCCGCTCAGATGGCCTACGCCCAGGCGCTTGCCGACTGGGGCGAGACGGGTGGCTACGAGGCGGAGACCTTGTGGGACATGTGCACCATGGCTGCAATGGGTATGCCCTACGACACCGCTAAGTGGCGTGAGGTACGGACCCTCTCCGGCGGCGAGCAGAAGCGGCTGGTGCTGGAGTCGCTGTTCCGCGGCGCCGAGGATGTTCTGTTGCTAGACGAGCCGGACAATTACCTGGACGTGCCTGGGAAGCGGTGGCTGGAGGGCAAGCTCGCCGAGACGGCCAAGACGGTGCTGTTCGTCAGTCACGACCGCGAGTTGCTCACCCAGGCCGCGCAGAAGATTGTCAGCGTCGAACCGAGCGTGGCCGGGGCGGACGCTTGGATACACGGAGGCGGCTTCGCTACCTTCCACTCTGCGCGGCAAGAACGCTTTGCTCGCTACGACGAACTACGTAGACGCTGGGACGAGAAGCACGTCCAGCTGCGCAAGCTCGTCGCCGACCTACGCCAGTACGCCGCCCGCAGCCCCGATATGGCCTCCCGCTATTCCGCGGCGCAGACACGGTTGCGCAAATTCGAGGAGGCTGGCCCACCGCCGGAGCCGCCACGGAAGCAGGAAATCACCATGCGCTTGAAAGGTGGCCGGACCGGGATGCGAGCCCTGACCTGCACCAACCTGGAGCTGACCGGTCTGATGAAGCCCTTCGACCTGGAGGTCTTCTACGGCCAGCGGGTAGCAGTCCTGGGTGCCAACGGCTCGGGCAAGTCTCACTTTCTGCGCCTGCTCGCGGGCGAGGACGTCGCCCACACCGGTAGCTGGAAGTTGGGCGCTCGGGTCGTACCTGGGCACTTCGCCCAGACCCACGCCCACCCTGAACTAATGGGCCGCACCTTACTGGACATTCTCTGGGCTGACCACGCTCGTGACCGGGGCAAGGCCATGTCGCTGTTACGCCGATACGAGATGGAACGTCAGGCTGAGCAGCCTTTCGACAAGCTTTCCGGCGGCCAGCAAGCGCGCCTTCAGATTCTTCTGCTCGAACTGGCGGGCACCACCGCTCTCCTCTTGGACGAGCCGACGGACAACCTGGATCTGGAGAGCGCCGAGGCGCTGCAAGAGGGCTTGGAGTCCTATGACGGCACTGTTCTGGCCGTCACCCATGACCGCTGGTTCACCCGCGCCTTCGCCCGGTACCTGGTCTTCGGCGCCGATGGCGTGGTCCGGGAAACCGCCAAGCCCGTCTGGGACGAGCGTCGGGTCGAGCGCACTCCTTGACCAGCCGCGGATCGCCGTGGAGCAGGAGTCCGGATCGCTTGAACAATGCGCCGGCCAAAGGCACCACCGGCAGGGTCGACGAGGCTCCGCACGCGGCACTCGCGGACTCGTCAGTCAGGCGGCGAGCAGGCTGACTCGGCCGCACCGCCCCGACGGGTGGCCCGCGAGCAGAGTGCGGCCACTGCGGCGAGCACCCCGGCCGCGGCGGTCACGAGCAGGGCGGTCTTGATCCCGGCCGCCGAAACTTGGCGACCGGCTTCCGCGGCGCACCGCGTGCTGCGCGTGCCATGCCGCACCTCCCTACACCCGGCGGTGGCCAGGACAGAGATCTGTCCGGTGTGGACGTGGGGCCACCGCTCGCCCAGCGTAAGACGGCTGGCACTCCTCTGCTGAGTCTCCACTGGCTAACGCCATGCCGGCCCTCGTCAAGGCTGGCGGGCGGCGGTGTTCCGGCAGAAGGGCTAGGTCCAGGCCGAGAGGAGCTGGAGCTGTTGGCGGACGAGCTGCTGTGCTGACAGCAACCCCCGCTGCTTCGGCTGAGCCTCGTCGCGTTCGTGGTCGCGTGGCGGCCGACCGTCGACGTAGATCGCGGCCATGATGAACGGGGTACGTGCTAAGCGGTCGTGCACCCGCCCCGGTGAACCCGCCGACCGAAAGGCGACTTCGTGACGGTCAGAAGTAGGTGACCTCGCCATCGAGATCGTTGATCACCTCGACCGGGAACGGGGTCTTCGCGAACAGCACCGCGGCCGACCCGGCGTGGGTTTCCACGAACACCCGGTGTGGCGGCAGCCGTGGTCGGTGTAGAGCACGGCCGGGATGCCGCAGATGTGCCAGCACCCGCACGCTGTGGAACCGCGCGACCTGATCCAGATCGAATACGTCGTTATACACTCCGCACACCAGTACCGCGAACACCAAGGACCAGCCTGAAGGCGACGACGCAGGGAGTCGCTTCCGGCCGGACTTACCAACGCACGTTGTGAATCCGATTAGCAACGGGTACATTGGTAATCATGTCGCCTTCCGAGCACAAAGACGTCACGTCGATCAACGATGCCGAGCGCGACCGCATCGCGCGCCAGCTGTCCAGGTACGTCCCCCGGATCACGGAGGAAGGATTTCCGGCTGCCCGGGTCACGCCCTACGAATTCGCCGGACACGTGCTCGCGGCGCTCTACCGACCGCGGGGCTCGATCCTCGCGGTTCCCGGCGTGCCCAGCGACGACGCCGTGCCAGACAAGGACGTCGTCGCGGCGCTTCGTCTGGTGCCGGACGCTCGGGAGCACCTCGACAAGATCGAACGCGAGCTCATCGAACACCTGAAAAACCAAGGCGTGACCTGGGACGCGCTCGGCGCCGAGCTCGACCGGTCCGCTAACGCCCAGCAACAGCGGTATCGCCGGGCAGGCGGCACGCGGACCTGGCCGACCCGGCGCCCCGCGGTTCCACGGCTGCTCGGCGAAACGGTGTCAGCCGACTGCCTGACCCCGAACGGTGCCGAGCGCCGTGCCGCCGCATTCGTCCCAGACCCGGATCCGGACACGCGCGAACCGCGGTGGATCCCCGGTGACCCCTTGTTGATCACGCAGGCGCGGCGTCTCCTGGCGATCTACCTCATGGCCGCGGCCGCCGTCGAGACGGACATGGCGACCGTCGATCACTGGGTGCGCAACGTCGGCCAGCTATCCACGGTCAAAAAGGCGCTACAGCAGCGGCCGGACGTCGTCCCTCGGGGCTGGCTCGCCGAGCTCGACACGATAGCCGAGCAGCCCCTGGCCACCACGCACGCCGTGCTCCGCATCCTCGAACGGGCACTTCTGTCCTGACCTTCGGGCTGGCGGCCGTGCACGGGTTCTCCATCGGTTGTCGCACGGTGGCGCGGATTGTCGGTCCGGCTCGGTACCCTGAGCGCATGGCCTCGCCCGCTGAGTCGACAGCGCGCGGCGCCCCGACAGTCCCCCCTGACGCGGACCCGGGGGCGATCCGGCGCGCGCTGTCCCCGCGACTGGCCGAAGAATTCGATGTCGAGTGGGCACACGCCCTCGACCAGGCCAAGGCCTCCATGAACCTCACCGGGATCTACCAGCTGCTGCTGAAATGGCGCGGCATCGCGGCCGCCGAGCAACGCGACCCCGGCGCACACTTCCGCCTGCTGGCCAAGGCCGAGCAGATCCTGCAGACCGGGCAGCACCCCGGCGCCGTCCCGGTGGAAGACCTGCACGCGCTCATCGGGGAGCGGCTGGGCCGCTAGGTGTACAGCATCGTCCCCGACGACAACGTACTCGCGCAGGTCGCCGCGCTTCCCATCGATGTCCTACCCGCGTTCGCCGAGCTGCTCGACGTCATCGCGCTCGTGCCCTGGAACGGCGGACCCCAGCGACCGGCGTAGGTGAACGAGCGCAACACGTTGCGGGCGTTGGTGTTCAGCGGCATCGCCGCGTCCGGATAGGCGGTGTAGTACGCCTGCGCCGAGGCGTAGGCGGTGTACCGGGGATCACCGGTTCCGGACGTCGGCATGCGCATGATCGTATGAGACAGGGCGTGCGCTGTTCGCGGTCCGGATGTGTGCGGGCCCGCGGCCGCGGCGGCTTTCCCGAACCAGCAGTGTCGTCAGTCATCAGCTCAGCCAAGCAGAGACCAGCACAGCGGCGAGCAGGGGGCGGTGAACCGCGGATAGGCGGAAATCGGCGACTTCCACGCCGTGGACAAGTACCACCGTTTAGACCGTGCGTCCGGGCCCGACCATCGCCGCATCGGCGGGCTGGTTTCACCAGCCACGACGGGGTTCCCAGCAGCCCGCCAGGTCTGCGGCGTGTCGTCGCGTGGGCTCAGCTGAGCGCGGGCGGTGGTCCGACCCAGGAATCGACGTCCCACGGCTCGAACCGGAAGAGTCGTCGGCGGTGGGGGGTGCTGCACCTGCAGACTCCCGCCGCCGACCACTCCCCCGTTGACCGCGACCGCGCCGCCCGCGCGCCGACGAGGAACCGCTCGGCTACATCGATCGCTGGCGCTTCACCGAGATGCCCGCCTCGTTCGCGGCCATCGAGCGTCCACCGCGCCACGTACTGAGCTGGGCCGGGCCTTGGCTCACCTCGCTACCCAGCCCGACACCAGTACCCCCCAGCGTTTGTGCAGTGGGCGAACGCGGAAGCAGCCGTCCATGGGCTGACTGGCGAGACGGTCCCACCCGACCCGCTCGGAAAGATAAGCACCGTGCGCTTCCGCAGATCCCTGGCCTGGCATACCGCCCGCCGTCCCAACGGCTTGGTTGCCCTGGCCATCCAGGACGGACACCTGCGCACCGCGATCTCCGGCTCGTCACCATTATCGCGCGGTCGCGGCGGAATCCACGAGCTCATTGACATCGAAACCATCCGAGCGGTCGCCGACACCGTCGCCGACGTTCATGACGACCTCCAAGCAGGTCGCGGCGTGTCAGGTCCTGCGGCCCGTCGCGCGATCAAGGCCGCCGCCACAGCGCCACGCTTCGCCAGCATGATCATGACTGCTACGACAGCCAGACGCTTTGCTGGTCAACGAGGACGCGATGATCTACGACAACCCGCATGCCCTGCTGCTCTGCCACTACAAGCGTGCTACCGCCGTCTGTCACCGCGCCGGCGTCAAGGACATCCCAAGCCTGGACCACTGCGTCCCCGGCTGCGCCAACATCGTCCGCACCGACCAGCATGCCGCCCAGCTCCGCGAACGCGCGAACGCCCTGGACAATGACGATCCTATGTCCCCCAACCGATCGGAGACCGGCTGCGCGCCAGCGCGGACCGGCTCCGCGGCTACGCCGAGACCCACGACCGGACCCGCGTCACAATTACCGAGGACGCCGGATGACGCCCGCTCTCGATGAACGTGACCGCATCCGCGCCGCTATGGACCGCATCTTGACCGGGGCACCGGAACGGTCCAATGGAGCGCGAACCGTTGTTGCCCTCGCGCTGGAGGCAGGAGTTCCGCGTAATGCACTGACCCAGCGACACACCGACCTGAAGGCGGAGTTCTACCAACGCGTCACCCAGCACGGCGGGGTGGCCGAGGTCGAGCAGCAACTGCGCACAACTATCGCCGCCTTGAAGAAGACAATCGCCGGCAAGAACGCCGAGCTGGCCCGGTTGCGGACAGACGTCCCGGCGCTCGTCCGTGTCGTCCAACAGCTCACGCTCAAAGCAACCAGCTCCGAACGCGCTCACGGACCCGGCCGCCACCGTTGTCCCCCTGGCCACCGGGCTGCGACCTCGGTGACTGCCACGCCCGGCACGAACGGATTCCTTGTCGCGCTCAGCGGCGCCCGGCACCAGCGGTTTCCAGCGCCGCAGCGTGGAGTTTCCTGCTCAGAGGCTGGTGCTCAGTGGCCAGCAGTGATCGCTGTCGGGGTCGTCGAGCCAGACGAACTGCTTGCCGGGGATGTTCAGCGCGGTCACACCGAGCCGGGTGGCGTCGGGCCGGTCGAGGGCGTCGAACGAGGCGACGGCGTGCTCGATGGTGTCCCACAGCCGGTAGGGACCGGACTGCCGGACCGCCCACGTACCCTCGGCCACAGGGGCCAGGTCGACCTCGGCGCGCGCGGGACCGCGTTCGACGGCCAGGACGCCGTGCTCGAGGCTGCCGGCCAGTCGCACGCCTGGGGCGTGCAACCAGAGGAACAGCGCCAGCTCCGGCCGATCCAGGAGCGTGGCAGGGGCGAGGGCGGTGGTGCCGTAGTGCGGCATCGCGGTGGTGGCCGTGGGTGGCTCCTGGCCGGGGCCGAATGGGCTGGTGACGTCGGCGCGCATCGGCATGAACAGCACGGGAAACGGGTCGATACGGCCGGTGACCTCGTCACCGGCGGTCTTGTCGAGCACGAGCAACGGCCCGGCGGCCCCGGCGTCGAGCGGGGCGACGATCCGGCCGCCGTCGGCGAGCTGATCGATCCACGCCGGTGGGATCGCGGTGATCGCGCAGGTGGCGATGATCCGGTCGAACACCATCTCACCCGGCCAGCCCTGGCTGCCATCGCCCGCGGCCAGGTGCGGGCTGTAGCCGGCAGCGGTGAGGTGTCCGTGGGCGGCGGCGACCAGTTCGGGGTCGAGGTCGAGGGAGTAGACGTTGTCCGCGCCGAGGCGCTGGGAGAGCAGGGCGGCGTTGTAGCCGGTGCCCGTGCCGATCTCCAGAACCCGGTGCCCGGGTTCGGCGGCCAGCCGTTCCAGCATCACTGCCATGACGGTGGGCTTGCTCGACGACGAGCTGGCGATCTCCCGTCCGGTCGGGTCGTCACCGGCGGGCCGGGTCTGAGTGGCCAGCGCCTCGTCGGTGTAGACAGCGTCCAGCCAGCCCGGATCACCGGCCTCCAGCGCCGCCGCGCCGTCGAGGATGCGCGGGACGAACAGGTGACGGGGCGTCGCGGCGAACGCGTCGCGCCAGGCCGGGTCCCGCAGGACACCTGCGGCGGCCAGCTCGTCGGCGAGGGCGGCCGCCCGAGATTCCCAGTTGGCGGTGTCCGGCAAGTCCACGGGTCTACTCCTTGGTCAGGGCGTCGGCGATCGCCGCGGCGATCGGCAAGTCGCATTCTTCGGCCAGCCAGCCCCAGGCGGCAACCGCGTTGGCTTCGAGGGCACACCACGACCCGTCCTGGCGGACGACGAAGTCGAACGCGCTGAACGCCAGCCCCGCCGCCTCCAGGTAATGGGCGATCCCCGCCCGAATATCGTCGGGGACGTCGATCACCTCGTAGGTCAGGGCGTCGTAGTCCGAACGCCAATCTATCTGCGACTTCTCGCTACCGGCATGGATCGCCACCGGAAACAGCCGGTCGCCGACCGCGGTGACCCGCACCTCGCACCGCTTCGGTTGCCACTGTTGGAACAGGTGCGCTGTCACCTCGACGCCATCCAGTGCATCGAGTTCCTCGTGGCCGAGGCGGCGGGTGTAGACGAGCGCCTCGCCACCGGACTCGTACACCACCGGCTCGGCGAGCGGCTTCACGATCAGCTCCCCGAACTCCTTCGCGAAACCCCGCACCGCGTCGGCATCGTTGGTGACCAGTGTCGGCGGGACGGCCAGCCCGGCCTGCTTCAGCACAGCCAGCTGCCGCGGCTTGTACGCGGCGTCGGCCAGCGCCGAAGGGTGCGAGAACCAGCGGACCGGCAGACTCGCCAGCACACCGCCGCGCCCGACCCTGGCCTGCGCCCGGCTGAACCGCAGCTCCGGGCCGGACAGCCCGCCCGGCATCACCGGCTCGGTCGGCTTGCCGTAGTAGACCGCGGTCACCTCGTGCAGCGGCACCTCGTTCTCAGCGGTGCGCAGGACACCCCGCCAGCCAGCGGCGTCCGGGGTCAACGCGGCGCCGACGGACATGGTGAGCGGGAAGTCACCGATGTTGACCGTGTTCCAGCGGACTCCACGGGTATCGAGCTCGCGCCCGACCGCGGCGGCCGCGTAGTCCTCTCGGATGCCCAGCAACAGGACCAGCGGATCTCGGTACTCAGTCATCTGGGGTGGTGTAGGAGTCGTCGACGAGCTTGCCGTCCTCGTTGCAGTTGCGCGCGTGGAACGTGTCGTGGGCCGTGGTGCGGTGCTTGGCCTCCGGCACCACCGTGATCCGGCGTGCCCGCACGCTGCGCAGGATGAACGGCCGGACGATGCTGGGATTCTCCTCGCTGAGCGGCCGGGTGCCGACGTTGACCGGGAACCGCCCAGCCGTCGGCATCAGCGGGTCACCGGCTTCCCCGGCTGCGATGTCGAACAGGGGCATGCTGATCTCGACCTCCTGGTTGGTTGTGCGGTGGCGGGTCCTGTCCCCTGTCAACCCTGCTGGGGCCCTAACGGCCGGGGCAAGATCCGACCGAGCGAACTTGCCGGTCGCGACGGCGCGGACGCGGCTACGGCTCGCTCTCGGCGGGCACTCCGTGGCGCTCGGCCGCAGATCCCGGTGGGTGAACCGCCCATGAAGCGTGAGGCCCCGGGAGCCTTGCAGGTTGGCGGGAGGTACTCGGCGCCGAGCTCGTGACCTGGTGTGGGTCACGGCTTGCGTGCGACCACGCCACCCTGCACCATCCCCCTGGGAGCACCAGCGACCAGCTGGCTACCGTTCCTGCATGGGAGAAACACGCCCCAGCTCGGCGTTCCAAACCGACAACATAGACCCGACCAAGACCGCTGAACTCGTCGCGATGCTCGATCTGTACGCGAAGAACACCGGAGTTCAACGTCTGCGCGAGTGGGCACACAGCGGCCTGCTCGCGGGGCCCGGCGAGCGGGCCGTTGATATCGGAGCAGGCACCGGTTCGGAGACTCACGTACTGGCGACGGCCGTTCGGCCCGGAGGTGAAGCGATCGGCGTCGAGCCCAACGACGGCCTGCGCGACGTCGCCACGCGGCGCTCTGGCGCGGCCCGATTCGTCCACGGTGATGCGCTAGCGCTGCCGTTCGATGACGGCAGCGCCGACGTCGTGTGGTGCGAACGCGTCTTCCAGTACCTCGCCGAGCCGGATCAAGCGGCGACGGAAATCGCCCGCATCCTGCGCCCGGGTGGCCGGGTCGCACTGTTGGACACTGACTGGGGCACCGCGATCCTGCATCCCGGTGAAACCGCGGTGGCGGAGGCAGTGACTCGCTCGCCCCTGGCTGCTGCGGCGAATCCGCGCGCAGGTCGGAAGCTGAGCGGCCAGCTCGCCGCGGCCGGCCTACAGATCGACGACGTCGGCTCGCAGGCAATCATTCACGACCACGCGACCTTAAACTGGCCGTTCGTGACGATGCTCGCCGAGGTCGCCGTACGCGAGGGCCGGGTCAGCAGCAGCCAGCGGGACCGGTTTCTTGCTGATCTCCGAACCGGCGCAGAAGAGCAGACGTTGCACATGTCCGTGACGACGTTCGCAGTCCTCGCTCACCAGCCACACTAACGGCTCCGGTCAGGCATTGACGTGTGTGGTCTCGCAAGATCCTTGACAGTTTGTCGTCTCAGCATGCTTGACCTCAGTTGCGCTTATCGGCGTCGTGCGTAGGGCTTCATGCGGGCAATCGGGCGGTTCGGGTCTCGTGGGTGCAGGGAGAGCTCCTGCTCGCCGTGGAGAACTCGGAAGTGGGTGTCTTCGACGACGACGGTGACGATCTTGCCTGCGTGGGTGGCGCCGACGCGGAGGCGTTGCCGGGCGACCATCACGATCCCGTCCTTGGGAACGCGTCGTTCGGCTTGCGGTGCCTGCTGCGGCGGGGCCGGTGGCAGCGGGCTGGTGGCCTGGCGTGCACCGGTAAGGGCGAGCCGTTTCTCCAGCGTGATCGGGTAGGGCAAGGTCTTGACCAGGCTGTTGTTCGCGATCACGTGCATCAGGTGACCGTCCAGCCGGACTGACACGCGCTGTCCGGCGAGGCTGGTGCCGATCGGGAACTGTTCGCTTTTGAAGTTGATGACTCCATCTCGGCCGATGACGCGGTCCACCTCGATCGCGGTGTTCTCGGGCAGCCGGGTCCGGCCTGTGCTGGTGCGCGGTAGCGCGGGTGCGGCAGGTGCGGGCCCGGCTGGCCGGCCGCCCTTCATCAGCAGGTAGCGCAGATGTTCTTCGTGCAGGCGGGAGCTGACGGTCTTGATGTGGTGCCCGTCGAGGCTGACGTGGATGCTGCGGTCGTCCGCCCAGATCATGACGGTGCGGCCCGAGTAGGCCGGGCCTAGCCAAAGTTCCTGGCCTCCGGCGATGGCGAAGTGACCGCTTGGCGGGACTCGGAACTCGGCTTCGACCGCGGCGGGCGCCCCGGTGGCCGGCGGGTCCTGGATCAGCGCTGCAGCCACGTAGAATTCGGTGTCGGTGGCGGTGGCGGCGTTCGCGGGCTCGAGCGCCATCGAAGGGACGGTGAGCGGCTTCGGTTTGCTTGGCCTGAACAGGCTTGCCGGCGTGGCCATGTCGAGCGACTGGTGCGGTCGGCTGTGGTTGTACTCGTGCACCCACGCGGAAATCGCATCCTGGGCGGCATCGAGGCTCTCGAACGACTCGACATCGTCGAGCAGTTCTTCGCGCAGAGTCTTGTGGAATCTTTCGATCTTGCCTGTGGTGGTGGGCGATCGGCGTTTGGTCAGCCGTTGGCTGATGCCGTTCTCGCGGCAGATCCGTTCGAACAACACCTCGGCCGGGTAGGGGCGGGTGAAACGCCCTGTGAACTGTTTCCCGTTGTCTGTCAGCACTTCTGAGGGGACGCCGTAGCGACGCATCGCCGCGACGAACGCTTCGACAACGGCCCTTCCGGTCGGGATCACGACGACCGCGGCGATCACAATGTAGCGGGAGTGGTCGTCGATGCCGGTGACCATCTTGCACTCGCGTCCATCGGCGAGGAACACGCCGCCGACGAGGTCCATCTGCCACAGTTGCATGGGCGCTTCTCGTTGCCACCGCTTGTATTTACGCTTGTGTTCCTGGTCTTGGGGCGCGATCAGACCGTTGCGGGACAGGACGCGGTGCACGGCCGCGCGTGAGGGAACACGCTCGACCTGGCGCCGCCCGAGCTCGTAGCGTATTCGCCGCGCGCCCCAGCGTGGGTGCTGGCGGCGCACCTCACAGATCAATGCTTCCAGCTCGGGTTCCACCCGGTGCGGTGTCCGATGGGGTCGGCGAGAACCTTCCTGGAGGCCGGCCACGCCGTGTTCGGTGTATCGGCCTCTCCACGTGTAGATCGTCTGCCGGGACACCCCGTAGCGCGCTGCCACCTCGCTCACCGGCGCCCCATCGGCAACCTCCAGCACCGCCCGGTAGCGCTGCTCGGCCTTCCACGCGTCGTTCTCGCCCACTCGTTCCCCGTCTCGTACCTGAGGAACGAACAAGATCAACTAATGGCTGGGTTGTCAACCATCCTGCGAGAACGAAACGTCAAGGATCTTGCGAGACCACACACATCAGCATCCAGCGGTAGGACTGATTGAGGTCGCTCTCGTGCCGGCGCAGGATCTCTGCGGGTGCCGACGTAGCTTGGGTCGTTGTGCATGCCTCCGGCGTTTGCCGTTGAACGACGGGGACCACCCGGCCCGCACGAACGCGCGGGCTTGGTCGAACACCATCGACCCCCCACGGTCCGGATGCCGGCAATGACGCTGTCGCCTGCCGCACACGAGCCGATGGAGCCTGCTCAGGCTGATCACGGCCCGGCCTCTCGTTCCAGTACAAGGAGTCAGTTGACCGTTCGCCCTTGATCCACGCCGTGGTTTCGATGCGGAAGCGACGAGTGCAGCAGGTGCGCTGAGAGGCAGGCTCCTATTCGCGGGCTTGTCGGTAGCCGGGACGAGCACCTCACCGACCGTTGAGCGCGTTGAGAAAGATTCGCTCAAACAACCCCTGGTCTGCGGCCAGCGCGACCAGCGTGCAGGCTCCCGACGGCGATAGTTCGGTACGACCGGACTGGACTCCTCCACGAACGACAGTGATCTGCCGGCTCTGGAAGTGGGCTATTCCCGTGTTGTTTCGCAGCGCCGAAAGTGCCGCGAGCGCGTCCCACCAGGAGTAGTAGCCGGCCGTGATGTTCTTGGTCATCGCCGGCTGGGTCATGATCCGATACACCAGCCGCGCGGTCACCGTTTGCTGATCGGCGCCCAGTTTGTCGATGAAGGAAGGCGTGATGGGAACGTCGTTGGTCGCGTCGAGCGGCACGAGGTGCGTGACTCCCGAAGGCATGGCGTGAAACACCATCTTCGCCGAGGTGGGATCAAGCCACATGTTGAATTCCTGCGAGTTGTCGAACCCGTCCAGTGCCCTCCCGAAAAGGTTGCCCCGCACCGAGATCGCGCCGCCCATCACGTACAGGCCCCGGATCCGGTCAGCCAGCCTGTTCCTGCCCGTGCGTCCAGCGTCGCGCAGGGCGGTGGCGAGGTTACTCAGCGGCCCGGTGGCCAGCACCGTGACCTTGGCCGGGGTTGCCGCGATCGTCCGGGTGATCAGCTGAGCCGCGCTCGACGAGGACGGGACCGTCGGCGGCACCGATCCGTCACCCAAGGCGGCCGTCAGTATTGTTTCGATGTGCTGAACCGTGGACGCCGGAGCCGGATGCACGATCGTGTTCGATCCGTCGGCCACCGGTACGTTCGGCAGTCCGCATTCGTTCAGCACACTGTGGGCGTGCTGGAGCGCCCTTCCCGGCTTGCCCATGCCGTTGTTGTCCACGGTGACCGCCAGCAAATCGACCAGGCCCCGCTTGTGCTCCTCACAGAGGTAGGCCAGCGTGGCCGAGTCATCGAAATCCATGTCCGAGTCGTAAACAACCGGATTCGGGTGCGCCGGCGCGGCGTTGCCCTGTCCGAACGCGGGAGCGACCGCTGATCCGGTGGTGATGAGGACTGCCACCAGCACTGTCCTGACGTTCGCAACATTCTTCATCAGACTCACCATTGTCGATATTTCGTGTACAACGAGGACAGCCCCATCGGCGGTGGAGGCCAGCTGCCGCCTACTTCCCCGATCCCGGTTGTGGTGCGGCTCCGCACCCTGTCAGTACCGCCCCCCAGGAGCAGTACTGTCTGCAACAACCGTCGCTGTCCTCCACCGCATGTCCTCTGCTCCCCTGCTGACATTGCCCACCAGACTGTGCCATCACTGGGCGTGTTTCAGCGAAAGTTGAAACAAAACATCGCCGTACTCCCCCGCGGCGGCGGCCCCGTAGCGCTTTCCGTGAAGCGACGTCCGCGGCGCGCAACCAGTTGGCCAGACACGACTCGGAGATCCCGAAATCCGTCGCGACCTGCTTCAACGTGGCCTCGTCGCGACGGACCACGGCCACGACATCGTCACGAAACTCACGGGGTAGGGGCTTGGGCACGGTGACATCCTTCCAGGCGAGGCCGCAGCCTCACAGGTGAGTTGTCAACCAAACCCTGGGCAGACCCCCCATCGCTGGCCCGGCTGCTCCAGCGCTCGTTCGTCGAAGCTTCGCGAGACGTGGCTCAATGCGTCGAGCAGACTTGCGGAGGTCAGCTCGCCGTCGTAGTTGACCTCAGCCAAACCGCGCAGAGGCATGGCCCCGATATCGCTCCAGCTCAATCGTCCAGAGGGGGCCACGTAGCTGCGGGCCCGGCCCGCATTGTCGGCATGAAGGCAGAAAGGTAGGTCCAGTAGCCCTTGCGCGAACGCCTGAACGAGCGCCTGGCCGACGTCCTGGGAAAGCCGCAGTGTAGCCGTGACTAGAGCCTTGGCCTCTGCGTACGTTTGGCTGTCGACCGGACCGTGTGTGGTGAGGGGGGCGTGTTGCCTTCGCTCGTCGTCCGCTGCCGCGCTCGCGCGCTCCAGCGCCGCAACGTTCTCGTCAATGGTGGGCAGGCGCACGGCCTCCGCAACGGTCTTCACCACGAGCCTGGCGGCTCCGGTCCGGATGGCGAGCCGAGCGGCCGCCTCGCCCAGCAACATGCTCCCTGCGGGCGTTTTCGGATACACCCCCATGTACTCATAGACCACGACGTGCCAGCCAGTGGAGCCGAGCAGTTCCCCCGCGAGCCGCCGAAGTGCCGCCACGGCCTCCTCGTCCTGCCCCGGGTGGGTCTGCTGCGCATAGCTCAGGGAGACGCTGTGCACCCCGTGCTGGCGAAAGAACAGTGCCTCGATGACGCTGAGGGCGACCAGCAGACTCGGCGGGCAGAGCTGCCCCATCATGCAGCCGCCGAACGATTCCAGATGGGGTTCGATCCCGACAGTGCGCAAGTCGGAAATGAGGGCGCAACTCTCCTCCCAGTTTCGCACCGACTCTCGCAGCGGGATCGAGCCGTACGGCAGGCAGTAAGAAACCGGGCCACCCTCGCTCGCGGCTAGACCCGCGTGCGCCAGTGCAGCGAAGATCCGCTGGGGCGCTGCGGACCCGTGCCGCACCTGGATTGGAAAGTCGGAGGCTTGTACACCATCGAGCAGGCAACGCGTCGTGTCCGCTGCGAACGTGGTGATGGGGTATCCGTTGAGCGGCGTCCCGTCGGCCAGACCGGCTCGCACGGCCGCGTGCTGGTTGGTGCGGGTGTAGCTATCCAGTGTGATCGTGCCCACGGTGGTCGCTGCCGCATACCGGGTCGCAATCAACCCAGCCCGCATTGCCGACGGATCGCTGAATCCCATTCGGGGCTGGACTACCAACTGTCCACGCGCTTGTGCCTTCTGGACGAACGAGCCGAAGCTGTCATCGGATCCGGCTCGATCGGCCAGCTCGCGGCCTGCTTGCTCGTTCACCTACGCAGTTCCCCCCGGGGCGCGGGCAGCGTGTCGAGGAAGGCACGAAAGACGGCGATGTCATCGCCATCATGGAACACGGCATCGAACCCCGCAGCCGCCAGCAGCCGCGCGCTTTCTCCGCCGTCCGGGCCGGTCACTCCGAGCTTGCCACCAATCACGGCTGGGGTTGACGTCAGTTCGGGCACGCTCCTGATCAGCGAGACTGCACGGATGCCGTCCTGAACTCCATGCCCGTTTACGCTGCTCATCACGATCAGATCCGGACGCAGCGCACGGCATCCGTCAACCAGCGCCTGATCCGGCACGCAAGAGCCGAAGTTGATCACGCGGTTTCCGAGCTCCTCCAGGAGTAGCTGTAGGTAGATCAGGTTCCAGGTGTGCGAGTCCGAGGCAGTGCTGGTGACGACCACGCGCAGACCCGGCGATATAGAGCCATCCGGGGCAGGCGCTCTCGCGGAATCCGCAGCGGCCCCGCCGGAACGCCAGGCTCGGGAGCCCGAGACCACGCCACTCGCAACGCTGGTGCCTGTTCGCTTCGAGGGATTCACCTGCGGCCGCCCTCGCACTGAGCTCGCGCAATGGGTTCGTGACCAGCCGGCTGCGGGTGCGTGTTTGCTGCCAAATTTCCCGGGCGTAGGCCATGACCGCCAGGCGCGTGAGCGAGCCGCTGGTCCGCATCGACCACCTGATTGCGTTCGTCCACAAAGATCACTCGAGGCCGGAGGTCCTTTGCCTGTTCGTCGAGTACTGCGGCGTAAGCTATGATGATGACCAGGTCGCCGCTATGCACCAAACGGGCCGCCGCGCCGTTCACGCCGATCACGCCCGAGCCGCGTGGGCCTTCGATCACGTACGTTTCCAGACGGTTTCCGTTGTTGATGTCGACTACGTGCACGAGTTCACCGGGCAGCAGGTCGGCCGCGTCCATGAGGTCGAGGTCGATGGTGAGCGAGCCGACGTAGTTCAGATCGCACTGGGTCACAGTGGCACGGTGGATCTTGGACCTCAGCATGTTCCGGAAGATCACGGTTCCCGCTTCCTCTTCGTTGTCGGGGTCATGCGGATGCCGCCGCCCAGATCAGCGTGGCGACGTCAGCGGCGGTTCGCACCCTGGTAATGTGCTCATCGCGGAGCGGTGGAACCAGGTCGTCTGTGTAGTACCCCGAAGCGTGCACGACTACGTCGGTGTGCTGGGCCACGAGACCCCGTTCCCTGGCGACCAGCACCCCGGTCAGCACCTTGACCAACGACCATTCGCGGATCCGCTCCGGGTTCGGGTCGATGGCTATACCGGCGTTCATCGCCAGGCCTCGCACCGTCTCGAATCGTTCGAGGCATTCCCGCTTCGAAACGACGACGCCACCCCCACCGTGCTGAGCGACGATCCGATTGATCTGTATAGAGGTCGCCGGCGCCTTGGTGTAAAATGTGGCGTCGATTGTTTCAGCGGGATCGTCCGTCGTGGCGGGAAATTCGGGCAGGCTTTCCTGCCGCCAATATCCCGTTGTCGGGTCGTACTCGTATTCCGGGACCTTCGTCCCCAGCAGGCTGGTGACCATGTCGGGCGTGGCCAGTTGCTGCACCAGGAACAGGCCGGCGTGCCGGGCGGGCGCGGTCAAGCCGCCCGCGCCATCGGCCAGCACTCGCACACCGAGCTGGTAACCGAGAAGGCCGTACGCGCTGGACACGGCGTGGGCGTGCAGCCGAGGTCCGGAGTCCGCGCCGATCGGCAGCAACTCGGCTTCGGCGAAGGCCCGCGCCGAGTCGGCGATGCGGTAGTTGTCCAAGTCCAGCGTGTACCAGATACGGAACCCCTTGGTATCCAGAAGGTTCTGCGACTCGGACGCTGCCACGCTCGCGCACAGCTCCTTTACGTCGGCCGGGTCGCGGACTTCTGCGACGGCCACCGGATTGGCCGAGTGCAGGCTCGTGTCGTCCGTCAGCGGGCAGGCGCGCAGTTTCGCTCGCGACTGTTCGGGGACGACCATCGCCATACGCAGTTGCTGCGGGGTTGTGAGACCGGTCGCGTAGGCGCGGGCGATCGCGTCACGAAGGGCGGTGCCCTTGTTGCCCGAAGTGGGAGTGAGGACCAGCACCCGCTCCCCTGTCCGCCGGATGTGGCTGATCGCGCGGGAAACCATCAGCAGCGAGGCCATCGTCTTGGTCGTCCGGGCACCCGGATTGCGCATCAGGTCGAGCAGGTACGTGCGCTGATCGATCTGCTCGAGCCCGATGTCGGTGACCGCAGTAAGTTCCGGGAACGTTTCGGCCGGTTCCAGCGGGATCGCGAGGTCGTCACTGCGCATGGCGAGCACAGCGCGAGCCGCGGCCCGGATGTGTTCGTGGTACCTGGCGAGCGCGTTGTGCACGACGCCGCTCGCACTGCTGGTCGGCAAACCGGGGGGCAACATTCTTAAATCGACTCCCTCAACAGGCGAAACCAGGCCTGAGCAGTCAGCCCAACGAGGACAGCAACTTGACGGGGCGACGTTGCTCAGTTCGTCATGCTGATTCTGATGCGACGGGTGGACAGTTGAATGCCTCTGAAGCGGCCAATACCGAACTCTCGAAGGCCGCCTCGGTTCCGGCGAAGACGCCTTCCGGTCGCGGGTAGTTCACGACCACGTCCGTGAAACCGAGTTCGCGGCACCGGCCGACGATGTCGACGAAACGATTCTCCGACGAATACGGCTCGGTCACTATTCGACTCACGTTCACCAGCCGGTCGACTTCGCCCGGATCACGTCCGTGGTGTTGGCAAGCGTCGATCAAACCGCGGAGTTGCTTCTCGAGTAATTGCCAGCTCTCGCGTTCCGGCTGAGTCCCGGGCGTATGTGTTCCGCCGATGGTGACCCAGGTATCAGCATACCGGGCGGCAACTGACAACGCCAGTGGACCGGCAGCGGCCACGGCGAGGGGAACACGGGGAAATTGCACGCAGCCGGGCACCATGTGCGCGTCGACGGTGGTGAAGTGCCGCCCGGTGTAGGTCGTCCTCCGGTTTCTCAACAGCAGATCGGAAAGCTCTACGAACTCGGCGAAACGGCCGGCGCGCTCGCGTCCGTACAGTTCCGCACCGCCGAGCACGAGAGTGTCCGGCCCAGGCGCGCCCGCACCGACGCCGAGAACGAACCGGCCGCCGGACAACTCGTCGATGGTCATGACGTGTTTGGCGAGGACGGCCGGGTGGCGGAAGTTCGGCGTCGACACCATGGTGCCCAGCCTCATCCGGCTAGTGCTGCCGGCGACCGCGCTCAGGGTGGCCACGGCGTCGTACCAGGGCCCGTCCCGCAGGGTCCGCCACGAGTGGTGGTCAAAGGTCCAGCCGTGATCGAGGCCCAGTTGCTCGAGACCGATCCAGATGCGTCTGGTCTCCGGCCACGGGTACTCGGGGAGCACGACGGCTCCCAGCCGCACTCGAGTCGTCATGTCCGCCCAATGGGTGCGTTGTGGGTTGCGCCGGGTTCGCGGCTGCGGCCAGCGTTGTGGTCCGTCTTCGTCAGCGGGGAGGGGCGCCCATCTTTTCGACGAGACTCCGCGGCCTCATATCCGTCCAATGGCTTTCGATGTGGTCGAGGCAGGTTTGCCGATCAGTCTCCGGGAGCTCGACGGACCAACCGCCGGGGATCTCGGCGAAGCTGGGCCACAGCGAGTACTGCTGTTCGTGGTTCACCAGTACGAGGAATCGACCATCAGGATCATCGAAAGGATTGATCATATCTCCCTTTCCGTTGACCAGCTGTCCGCAAATGCGGCGGACTATCCGGATTCGCCCGCCCGCACGACGGATTCGTCCATGGCATCGGCCAGCGCGCGGTTGTTCAGTCTAGGGTAGAAAACCAGCACGACCAGGAGGAGGAAAACCCCTCCGGCCACGTACGAGATCTGGACACCGAACGCGTGGGCGAGAACGCCAGCGAGGGCCGCGCCGATCGGACCCCCGATCATCACCACCATTCTACTCGACGAGAGCACCCTTCCCAAGAGGCGGCGGGGCACGATCTGCTGGCGGAGTGTACTGACCACGACGTTCTGCGCAGTCACCAGCGCACCGGTCGCCATCATCATGAGTGCTGCAACCCACGGATTGGCAACGAGTCCCAGCACCAGAACGGCCACACCTACGCCGGCCTTTCCCGAGAGCAATACCGTGCCGGGGCCGAATCGCTTGCTGACGGCCGAGGACGCCAGCCCGCCGACCGTTGCCCCCACTGCGGTGGCGGTCAGCAATAAGCCGAACCCGACGTCCGGAAGTCCGAGAACCTGCTTGGCCAGCAGCGCCAGCATCGCGAACTGTGCCGAGGCGACCACGTTGCTGAGGCAGGTCATCATGGCCAGTGCCTTGAGGGCGCGGTTCCCGAGCAGCCATCGGATACCCTCGGCGATTTCCGCCCGCGCGCTCTTGCGTGGAGCGTCGGACGTCGCCTCGGCCGTGGCGTCTGGGCGGATCGACCTGATCAGCACACCGCTGGCCGCGAAGGACAGGGCGTTGCCCGCGAACGGCAGGACGTGCCACACGGCGAACAACGCGGAGCCCAGCGGTGGCCCCGCGAAGTCCTCACCGTTGGTTTCGGCTGCGGCGATCCGCCCGTTCGCCGCCGACAGGTGCCGTGGATCCCGTGACACGAAGTCGGGAACGGCCGACTGGGCAGCGAGGTCGAAGAAGACCTGCCCGACGCCCAAGCCGAATGCGGTGAGCGCCAGCCACGCTAGGTTCACCGACGAAGTCAGGATCAGGACCACCAGAACGATCAGGATCCCGAACCGGCCGACGTCCGCCCACACCATCACCCGCCGGCGGTCCAGTCGATCTACCACCACACCGGCGTACAGCGAAACCAGCACCCAGGGAATCTCGACAGCCACCACGACAAGGCTCAGCGCCAGCGGGCTGCTGGTGATCTGGAGGACCAGCAGGGGCAATGCGGCCGCGTGCATGCCGGTGCCGGTGGCCGACACGAGCGTGGCACCGAAGAGCCGGTGGAAGCTACCGCCCAGTCTCACCTTGGCGTTGTCCTGTTCCTTTGCGCGCACTCTCAAGACTTCCTTTGATTAGGCGTCGGAAATGGGGTATTGCGGTGTTGGTTCCGGCTTCAGCAGCCGCGCGAACACGTCGGACACGATTTTCCCGATGCTCTGCACGGGTTCGGCGTTCATCATCTCGGCGTGCGCGCAGTCGATCGAGTAAGTCTCGACGCCGCCCTGTGCGAGTGAGGCCCAGCACGTCCGCGGCCCGTCCTCGACGCGCCGGGATTCGGCCGCCTCGACGCTGACGATCCTTCCCCGGAACTTCCGTGAGTCATGGGTGTCGAGGAGCCGAATGCAGTGCCTGGTCAGTTCCGACAGTTCAGCCACGTCGTCGTCGGACAGATCGGCCGGCGCATCGCTGGCGGCACCACGGATCGACTGCTCGATCAGCAGGAGCAGATCTTCCGGCACCTCGTCCGAAGTCTGCCCGTTCCCGCGCTCGGCGGGGGAAGCGTCGAACAGCATAAGGACCGGTACGTCCTCGCCGAGATCCTCAAGCGCCGCGGCCATCTCCTGCGCGACGATCCCGCCGAAGGACCATCCGGCCAGCAGGTACGGTCCGTGCGGCTGGATCTCCCGGATTTGCGCGAGGTAGTCCCGGGCGATTTCGCCGAGCGAGCCGGGGCGGTCCGCGCGTCCGAGGTACCCGCTCGACTGCAGCCCGTAGACTGGGTGCTTCCTGGGAACGTACGGCAGAAGACCCGAATAGCACCAGCTCAGTCCGCCGGCCGGGTGGACGAAGAACACCGGGGTGCGGTCTCCCGCTGTCCTCAGCGGCAGCACCGTGTCGAGCGAATCAGGCTGGGCAGCATCGAGCCGTACCGCCAGGTCGGCGACGGTGGGCGCTTCGAACAGTGTTCTGACCGCCACGTCGACACCCAGCTTCGAGCGGATCCGGCTCACCAGGCGAATAGCGAGCAAAGAATGCCCACCCAGTTCGAAGAACTCGTCATCGATCCCGATGCGGCTCACGTCCAGGACTTCGGCGAACAACTCGCACAGAACCTTCTCGCGCGCGTTCCGCGAACTTCGCGAAGGGCCCGAAACACCGAAATCTGGAGCGGGCAACGCCGACCGATCCAGCTTTCCGTTCGAGGTCAGCGGCAACGCGTCCAACACCACCACCGTGGCGGGCACCATATATTCGGGCAGTATCTCGCGGGCGAAACGACGCACATCGACCGGATCGGCAGCACCCACCACATACGCGATCAAGTGTTTGCTGCCGGGGCGATCTTCGCGGGCAACCACCGCAACGTGGGCGACGCCCGGACATCGCGCCAACGCCGACTCGACCTCACCCTCCTCGATCCGGAAACCCCGGATCTTCACCTGCCGATCGGCACGGCCCACATATTCCAGCTCAGAGGCTCGGTTCCACCGTACCAAATCCCCGGTCCGGTACAACCGCCCGCCGCCGAACGGATTCGCCACGAAGCGGGCTGCCGTCAATCCGCTTCGGTTCCAGTATCCCTGCGCCACCCCTAAGCCACCGAGGTACAATTCCCCCACGACGCCAACCGGAACTAGCTTGAGCAGTTCATCCAGCACGTAGAATTCCGCCGACGGCAGCGGGCCACCGATCGGGCTCACCCCGCCGGTCGTGTCGGCCGCAGTCAACTCCCGGAACGACGCGTGCACGGTACCTTCGGTGATTCCGTACATGTTGATCAACCGGGGCCCGGTCGGCCACGCCGCCACCCGTCGCGGGTCCAGAGCCTCACCACCGAACACCACGTACTCCAGACTCGGCACCGCGCCCTCCGCTGCGGCGGCGAACGCGTCGAACGCCGACGGTGTCTGGCTCAGCACCGTGACCTGCTCCGAGACCATCAGGTCACGGAACTCCCGCGGAGAACGCACGATCTCGTCCGGCACCACTACCAGCCTGCCACCGTTCATCAACGCACCCCACATCTCCCACACCGAGAAGTCGAACGCGAAGGAGTGGAACAGCGTCCAGACGTGCTGACCGCCGTCGGCGGCCGCCAGCTCGATCCGGTCACGCACTCCGTCCAGCATCGCGACGACGTTGGCGTGCGTAACCGCCACGCCCTTCGGCGTTCCCGTGGTCCCCGACGTGTAGACCAGGTAAGCCACGCTCCGCACATCCGGATACGGCAACGCCACCGTAGCCGCGGTGTCTGCGACGTCCACCAGAGCAGCGCCGTACACCGAGTCCGACGCCGCCACCCGCGCCAGCGTTTCCCCCGTTCCGACTACCGCTGAGACCTGCGCATCGGCCAGGACGAAGGCCACCCGCTCATCCGGGTACGACGGATCCACCGGCACGTACGCTGCACCAGCGCGCACCACGGCCAGGATAGCGATCACGGCGTCTACGCCGCGCGGTAGCACCAACCCCACCCGGCTACCCGCCGACACACCGCAGCCCCTCAATACCGAGGCCAGGCTTCCTGAAGCCCCAGCCAGCTCAGCGTAAGTCAACGCCACATCGCCACACGAGACGGCCGTAGCGTCGGGAGTCCGCCCGACCTGAGCGGAGAACAATTCCGGCAGGGCCGCTTCCGGCAGCACGCTCTGCGTGTCGCTCCCTGCCTCCAGCAACCGATGCCGTTCGGCCGGGCCGACGACGTCGACGTCCTGCACATGAACATCGGGGTCGGCGAGGACTGCTTCGAACACTCGTCCGAGTCGGCTCAGAAGCCCTTCGGCCGTCGGCCGGTCGAACAGCGCGGTCCGGTATTCCACCTCCACTTCGAGACCGGCGCTTGCTCCTGCTGCATCGAAACGTTCGGTCAGAGAGAACGTCAGATCGAATTTTGACTGGATCGCAGCGGAATCGGCGGTCAGGGCTTCGGTCCGCAGCCCCGCGAGCTCCCAGTCCGCGTGGGCGTTGTTCTGCAGGATCACCATGACCTGGAACAGCGGGGTGACGCCCCGGGCCCGGCTCGGGTTAAGTGCTTCGACCACTGCTTCGAACGGAACGTCCTGGTACGCGTGAGCAGCGAGGTCCGTCTCCCGAACCCGACCGACCAGCTCCGAGAAACCCGGATTTCCTGAGACATCCGTGCGCAGCACTACGGTGTTGATGAAGAATCCGACCATCTTGTCGAGAGCGTCGTCGGTTCGACCGGCGATCGGGCTCCCCAGAGGAATGTCCGTACCAGCACCGAGGCGGGACAGCAGCACCGCCACGGCAGCCTGCAACACCATGAAAAGCGTGGCGTTGTTCCTCCGGGCAATCCCAGCCAGGCCGCGGGAAACAGCCCATGGGAACTCGACCGAAACCAACGCCCCTGCGGGCTCCGCCGCCGCACCCGGATGGTCGAAGGGCAGTTCGAGCCGTGCAGGCAGGCCCGAAAGCTGCTCCCGCCAATAAACCAGCTGTCTGACTAAGACACTGTCCGGGTCATGCTCGTCGCCCAGCAGTTGGCGCTGCCACAGTGCGTAGTCGACGTACTGGACCGGAAGGACCGGGAACTTCGGCTCCGCCCCTTCCCGCCCGGCCTCGTACGCAGTGTCCAGGTCCCGCAGCAACGGGCCCATCGACCACCCGTCGCACGCGATGTGGTGCACCACCAGCACCAAGACGAACTCGTCGGAGGCCAGCTCGAAGAGACACGCTCGCAGGGGAAGCTCGGCGGAAAGATCGAACTCCCGCCACGTCATGGCCGCCAGTGCACCGCTCAGCTCGGCTTCGGTGGTTTCGACCACCGGCACATCGAGCTGTACGACTTCGGCGGGAATGACGTTCTGCCACGCTGTCCCGTCCTGCTCCGGGAAAACGGTCCGCAGGCTCTCGTGCCGGACGACGACCTCCCTAAGCGCGGCCGCGAGCGCCGGAGTGTCGACCGCGCCGGACAGCCGCACCGCGAACGGGAGGTGGTACACAGCACTTTCGTTCATCTTGCTCAAGAACCACAGCCGCTGCTGTGCGAAGGACAACGGGGGACGCTCGGGCCGCTCCGCCACCGTCAGGGGAGTCCGGACGGCTGCGCCTTCGTCCAATCGCCGCGCTAAGGCTGCGACGGTGGGCGCTTCGAACACGGTTCGGACCGCCACTTCGACGCCCAGCACCGAGCGGATCCGGCTCACCAGGCGGGTCGCCAGCAGCGAATGCCCGCCGATCTCGAAGAAGTTGTCGTCAGCACCCACGCCGCCCGCGTCCAGGACCTCGGCGAACAACCCGCACAGGATCTCCTCCCGCGCGTCGCGGGGCCGTCGGGACAGCCCGGCACTGGTGGGATCGGGAGCCGGCAACGCACGCCGATCCAGCTTTCCGTTCCGGGTCAGCGGCAGCTCGTCCAGCGTGACGACCGCGGCAGGCACCATGTGCTGCGGCAGGCTCCTGGCCACGAACCGGCGCAGCTCGACCGGGTCGGCGTCGCCCACGACGTAGGCGACCAGGCGCTTGCCGCCGGACCGGTCGTCCTGGGCGACGACTTTCGCCTGGACCACGCCCGGGTGCCGCGCGAGCGAAGCCTCGACCTCGCCCGGCTCGATCCGCATGCCCCGGATCTTCAGCTGGTCGTCGGTGCGGCCGACGAACCGCAATTGGCCATCGGCACCCCACCGGACCAGATCGCCGGTCCGGTACATCACGTCACCGGCAACGCCGAACGGGTCGGCGACGAACCGCATCGCGGTCAGGCCCGGCCGGTTCAGGTACCCTCGCCCGACGTTGGCCCCCCCGATGTACAACTCGCCGACGGCTCCGGCCGGGGCCAGGCAGAGCCGCGTGTCCAGAACGTACGCGCGCGAGTTGTCGATCGACCGGCCGATCGGCACCGAGGCGAGTGGTTCGCCGGCCGGATCCAGGAGGAACTGCGTGGCCGCATGCGTCTCTGAGGGGCCGTACTCGTTGCGCAGCTGCCGGCCGGGCCGCGACCGCCAAACGCTGTCCACCGACCGGGACAGCCTGAACTCCTCACCCGCCTGGACGATGTTCGCCAGTGCGGACAGTCCCAGGCCTGCACCGACCGCAGCTCCACAGACGGCGTCGATGACCGGAGCCGGCGCGTTGAGCTCGCTGATTTCGTGGCGGTCGAGCCACTGGGCGAACGACGTCATGTCGCGGCGGGTGTCGTTGTCCGGGATCACCAGGCAACCCCCGCGCTCCAGCGTGGAAAGGATCTCGAGGACGGACACGTCGAAGCTGATCATCGTGAACATCGCGGTGCGCAGAGCCGGGCCGGCCGGCGCCCCGGTACCGCGCCAGATCAGGAGGTTGACCAGCGCACCGCAGGTCATCACGACACCCTTGGGCGTCCCGGTGGAACCCGAGGTGTAGATCACGTAGGCCGGGTGCCCGGCAAGCCGGGGTGCCACCCGTTCCGCGTCCGCCGGGATCCTCCCGGTGCCCGACGCCGTCGCGGCCCCGTCCAGCAGCAGACGCGGGCAGGCCGTCGCGGGCAGGTCGTCCGCCGCGCCGGTCGTGGTCAGCACGATCGCGGGCGCGGCGTCGGCGAGCATGGTCGCGATCCGTTCGGCCGGATAGGCCGGATCTATCGGCAGGTACGCCGCACCGGCCTTGAGAACTGCCAGCAACGCGGCCACCAACTCCGCCGACCGGTCCGCCAGCACCGCGACGATCCGTTCCGGCCCGATCCCCCGCCGGATCAGCTCGTGCGCGATCCGGTTGGCCCGCTCGTTCAGTTCCGCGTAACTCAGCAGAACACCGTCGCCCGCCACGGCCGGCGCGTCCGGATCCCGGCGCACCTGCGCCTCGACGAGGTCCGCCACCGGCACGTCCGCGTGCGGGCGCGCCGTGTCGTTCCACTCCACCAGCAAGCGGTGCCGTTCCGCCGGATCGACCACGTCGATCGCCCGGATCCGGACGTCGGGATCCGCTGCCACCGCCGTCAGGGTCCGCGTGAGCCCGTTCGCCATAGTCGTGATCGTGCCGCGGTCGAACCGGCCGGCCCGGTACGTGATCGTGCCGAGGATCCGGCCCGACTCTCCGTCCGCGGTTCGCTCCGCGTTGAGGCAGATGTTCACGTCGAACGTTGTGGTCCTGCGCTCCAGCGGGACTTCGTGCAGCTCGATCCCGCCCATGGTGATGGTCGGCCGGTATTCTGAGCCGAACCGGAAGAAGACCTCGAACAGCGGGGTGCCGTCGTGCAGGCGGACCGGGTTGACGGCCTCGACGACCTTTTCGAACGGCACCTCCTGGTTCGCGAACGCGGACACGTCGACCTCGCGGACCTGGTTGAGCAGGCCGGCGAAGGTGAGGTCGCCCGACGTGTCGGTGCGGAGCACCAGGGTGTTCGTGAAGTAGCCGACCAGATCGTGCAGCGCCTCGTCCGACCGGCCGGAGACGACGGTGCCGAGCGACAGGTCGGTGCGCCCGCCCAGCCGGGTCACGAGTGCCGCGACGGCGGCGTGGGTGATCATGAACATCGTGGTGCCGGTGCGCGATGCCAGTTCGAGCAGATCTCGGTGCACGGCCGATCCGATCTCGAAGGCGACTTCACCGGCGGTGTTGCCCGGCGCCCGGCGATCCAGCGGCAGGCCGGCTTCACGCGGGGCGTCGGCCAGCACGGAACGCCAGTGGTCCAGCTGCTTCGCCAGGACGCTGCCCGGTTCTCCACCGTCGCCCAGCAGTTCGCGCTGCCACAACGTGTAGTCGGCGTACTGCACGGCCAGCTCCGGCCAGGACGGGACCTCACCCGCTGCGCGGGCCGCGTAGGCGGTGCCGAGGTCGCGCCAGAACACGTCCTCGGACCAGCCGTCGAAGGCGATGTGGTGTGCCACCAGGACGAGTACGCCCTCGTCACGGCGGGTCCGGACCAGCTGGGCCCGCAGCGGTAGCTCCGTCGCCAGGTCGAACGGGCGCCCCAGGACCGCACGCACGATCGGATCGGCCACCGGGGCGTCCACGGACGTCAGCAACGGGCCTAGGTCCGCGGCGGGCACCACGTGCTGGCCCGGTTCCCCGTTCACCACGGGGAAGAGGGTGCGCAGGCTTTCGTGCCGGACGACCACGTCGTGCAGAGCCGAGGCGAGCGCCGGTTCGTCGAGCGGGGCGGAGAACCGCCACACCATCGGGACGTGGTACGCGGTGTCCTTCGGGTCCAGCTGGTGGAGGAACCAGAGTCCCCGTTGGGCGAACGAAAGCGGGATCACGACCGTGCTCCTTCGGCTGCGGCGGAATTCCGGGTGGTCACAGGAGCTGCCCTTCACGAGTGCGGCGCCGCAGCACCGGCCGGGACAGGTGGGCCTCGAAGTTCACGGACGTAGTCAGTCCGGCCACGGTGGGGTGGTCGAACAGGTCGCGAACCGACACTTCGACGTTCAGCACCGCCCGGATCCGGGCCAGCAACCGGGCGGCGAGCAGTGAGTGTCCGCCGAGGTCGAAGAAGCTGTCGTCGATGCCGACCTCGGGCAGCGTCAGGATCTCCGCGTAGAGTTCACACAGCTGTCGTTCCCGGGGAGTACGCGGCGCCCGCCCGGTGCCGGTGACGACGGACGCCGGTGCGGGCAAGGCCTTCCGGTCCAGTTTCCCGTTGGGGGTCAACGGCATCGCGTCGATCTCCACGAAGGACGAAGGCACCAGGTAACGGGCCAGGTCGCGCGCGGCGGCGGCCTGGAGGACGTTCCCGTCGACCGGTGTCCGGCCGTCACCGACGATGTAGGCGACCAGGTTCTGGTCCGCCGGCCGGTCCTCACGCACGACCACGATCGCCTGCCGCACGCCGGGTACGGTTTCCAGCACGCGGGCGATCTCGGCGGGTTCGATCCGGAACCCGCGGATCTTCACCTGGTCGTCGGCCCGGCCGGCGAACTCCAGTTCCCCGTCGGCGTTCCACCGCACGAGATCACCCGTGTGGTACATCCGCGCACCGGGGTCCCCGAACGGATTAGCCACGAACCGTTCGGCAGTCAACGCAGGTCGGCGGGCGTAACCCCGCGCCACGCCCGCACCGGCCACGTACAGCTCGCCGACGCTCCCCGCCGGTACGGTCCGCAGGTACGCGTCCAGCACGTATACCTCGGTGTTGACGAGCGGCTTCCCGATGGACGCCCGACCGGTCGCAACCGGGTCGAGCGCGGCGACGGACACGTCGTCGGAGCATTCCGCGGGTCCGTAGACGTTCATCAGTGCCACGCCGGGAACGTGCTTGTACCAGCGGGTGATCAGCTCCGGCGGCAGCTCCTCGCCGTGCACCAGCAGCAACCGCAGGCCCTCCAGGCTTTCAAGACAGTCCGGTGCGTTCTCGACGAGATCGAGCACGGCGCGCAACAAGGACGGCACGATCTGCAGCACCGTGATCCGTTCCTCACGGCAACATCGCAGCAGGGCGGCCGGGTCACGCGCGGTGTCGTCGTCCATGGCGTGCACGCGTCCACCGACGGCGAGCATGGTCAGTGTCTGCCAGATGGACACGTCGAACGTCAGGGGCGCGTTGAACGCCATGACGTCGTTCTCGTCCAACTCGTACAGGTCGATCACCGCGTGCAGGTGGTTCGCCAACCCGCGGTGAGGTACCAGCACACCCTTGGGGCGTCCGGTCGAACCCGAGGTGAACACCGCGTAGGCGACGAGATTCTGATCCACCTGCCGGGAGAACACCGGCCCGGTGAGCGCGAGATCGACCACGTGGACGTCGTGCCCGGTCGCGGCCGCGATCTCCTCCGCACGGGCACGCAGATCCGACGACGCGAGCAGGACGCGCACCCGTCCGTCCGCGAGCATCCGGGCCAC
The DNA here is from genome assembly GCF_035828755.1 of Amycolatopsis sp. H20-H5. Classification (NCBI taxonomy): domain Bacteria; kingdom Bacillati; phylum Actinomycetota; class Actinomycetes; order Pseudonocardiales; family Pseudonocardiaceae; genus Amycolatopsis; species Amycolatopsis sp. H20-H5. The sequence continues at coordinate 31,647 of NZ_JAYMZS010000036.1, forward strand.
GCGGGACACCGGGGTGGTGTTGTCCACGGGCATGTAACCCGCTCCCGCTCCCAGCACCCCCAGGACGGCCGACACATACCAGGTGCTGCGTTGCGAGAGCACCGCCACCAGATCGTCGGGCTCGACTCCCGCGGCGGCCAGCGAACGGGCAATGCCAGCCGCGTCCCGATCCAGTTCGGCGTAGGTGAGGCCGCCGAGCGGCGAGGAGACCGCGAGGGCCTCCGGCCTCTGGGTGGCTGACAGAGCGACGGTCGCGGGCAGGTTGAGCGGTCGTTCTTCGCGACGAGGCCCGTTCCACGCCACGAGCTGCTGGTGGCGCTCGTTCTCGGTGAGGACCTCGATGCGACGCAGCGGGAGGTCCGGCTCGGCGACGACCGTCCGGCACACGGTCACCAGCCGGGTGGCCAGCGCCTCGATGGTCCGCCGGTCGAACAGGTCGGTGGCGTACTCCAGAACGAGGTTGATCCCAGCTGATTCGCCCTGGTCGTCGCGGCGGACCGAGAAATCGACGGCGAGGTCGAACTTCGCCGTACCCGTCGCGTCGGGCCGGTTGGTGATCGTCGCATCACCGAGGCGGAGCGCCTCGGTGTCCGACTCGTAGCCGTCGTCGAGCGCGATGAGGATCTGGAAAAGAGCATGGTAGGCGAGTGAACGCTCGGGGTTGAGGCGTTCGACGAGCTGCTCGAACGGCACGTCCTGATGGGCGAAGGCAGCCAGGTCGGTAGCCCGGACCCGGGCGAGCAGCTCGCGGAAGGTCGGATCGCCCGCCGTGTCGGTCCGCAGCACCAGCGTGTTGACGAAGAACCCGATGACGTCGTCGAGGGCCTCGTCGTCGCGGCCGGCCACGACCGTGCCCAACGGCAGGTCCTCACCAGCACCGATAGCGGTGAGAACCACCGCGAACGCCGCGTGCAGGACCATAAATAGCGTGGCATCCTCGGATTTCGCCAGCCGGTCGAGACCACCGTGCAAGCTCGGGTCGATCGCGAACTCGACGATCTCGCCGTCGTGGCTGGCCACCGGCGGGTACGGCCGGTCAGTGGGCATGTCCAGCCGCTGGGGCGCGCCGGCGAGGGTCTCGCGCCAGAACGCGAACTGCACGTTGCGGAGACTGTCCGGGTCCTTCTCTGACCCGAGCAACTCCTGGTGCCAGAGGCCGTAGTCGGCATACTGCACCGGAAGGGGCGACCACAGGGGAACGGTTCCGCGGACACGGGCCTCGTAGGCCCGCGACAGATCGTCGGCCAGCGGACGCATCGACCATCCATCCGCGGCGATGTGGTGCAACACCACGACCAGCGTGCCCTGATCTGCCCCGGTGGCGAGGAGTTCCGCGCGGATGGGGACGTCCTTGGTGAGGTCGAAGGTGCGGCCCACCACCTCCCGGACGGCCGGTTCCACGGCATTCGACGCTACCTCGGTTACGGTCAGCGGCGTGGCAATGTCGCTGACGGGGATGATCAGCTGCTCGGGCTCCCCGCCGGCCTCAGGGAACACGGTGCGCAGGCTTTCGTGCCGCACGACCACGTCCGTGCACGCTTCCGCGAGCGCGCGCAGGTCGAGTTGACCGGTGATGTGCCAGACGAGCGGGACGTTGTAGGTCGCTCCGGTCTGCTCGTACCGGTCGATGTACCAAAGTCTCTGCTGCGCGTAGGAAAGCGGAAGGCGGTCGGGGCGGTCAGCCGCGCGCACGGACGGCCGCGCCGTCGCCTGTTCGTCTGCCGCCATCGCGGCAGCGAGTCCGGCGACAGTCGGGTGGTTGAAGATGTCCCGAGTGGACACTTCTACCCGGATGACCGCTCGAATCCGGCTGATCAGCCTGGTGGCGAGCAAGGAGTGGCCACCGAGGTCGAAGAAGCTCTCGTCGACGCCGACGGCGGCGACCCCAAGGACCTCGGCGAACAACTCGGCCAGCCGGCCTTCCTCCGGGGTACGCGGCGAGCGGCCGTGCCTGTCTGCCGCGAACTCGGGCGCAGGCAGAGCGTGGCGATCCAGCTTTCCGTTGGGCGTAAGCGGAACCGCGTCAATCCGGACGAATGCGGACGGCACCATGTAGTTCGGCAGGGCGGCTGCCACGGTATCCCGCAGAGCAACAACGTCGACATCCGCGTCCTCGAGGACGTAGTAGGCGACCAGGCGCTTGTCGCCAGGCCGGTCCTCGCGTGCCACCACCACCGCCTGGTCGACGCCCGGGACAGCGCCGACGATCCGTTCGATCTCGGCCGGTTCGATGCGGTACCCACGAATCTTCACCTGGTTGTCGGCCCGGCCGAGAAACTCCAGTTCACCGTCGGGCGTCCATCGGACCAGATCCCCCGTCCGGTACATGCGCTCGCCGGTGGGGCCGAACGGGTTCGCCACGAACCGTTCGGACGTCAGTCCCGGCCGCGCCGCGTACCCCCGCGCCAGCCCGGGGCCCGCGACGTACAACTCGCCCGGGACTCCTTGCGACACAAGCCGCAGCCGACTGTCGAGTACGAGCGTGCGAGTGTTGGCGATCGGCTGGCCGATCGAGGCCGCGCCCCGGACAGCTCGCTCAGGGGCGATCCAGGCGATGGACACGTCGTCGCCGCATTCGGCCGGACCGTACATGTTCAGCAACGGAACATTCGGAACGTGCTGGTACCAACGGGTGATGAGCTCCGGCGGCAGTTCCTCGCCGTGCGCCATCATTAACCGCATGCTGCGCAGGTGCGCAAGATGCTCAGGCGCATCCTCCACGAGGTCGAGCACAGCACGCAACAGCGACGGCACGATCTGCAGGATGGTGATGCCTTGGTCACCGCAGCAGCGCAGCAGCGCAGCCGGGTCACGAGCGGTGTCGTCGTCCATCGCGTGCACGCGCCCGCCGGCGGTAAGCATAGTCAGGGCCTGCCAGACCGAGGTGTCGAAGGTCAGCGGCGCGTTGAACGCCAGGACATCACGTTCGTCCTGGCCGAGGAGCTCGGTCACGACGTGCAGGTGGTTCGCCAGCCCACGACGAGGTACCACGACACATTTCGGGCGTCCTGTTGAGCCGGACGTGAACACGGCGTACGACGCCGAGGCAGGGAGTCCCCGGGCCGGTAACGGACGGTTCTCGTCGCCAACGCCGACCACCGTCACCTGGTGGGAAACGACCCTGACGATCTCGTCGGCACGCTCACGGAGCGCAGGTTCGACCAGGAGGTGCCTTACCTTGCCGTCCGTGAGCATCGCCGCGGCTCGGTGCACGGGCGTGCCGGCGTCGATCGGCATGAAACCAGCGTCCGCACCGAGGACCCCCAGGATTGCCGAGATGTACCAGCCGCTGCGTTCCGAGAGGACCGCCACCAGGTCGTCCGTGCCGGCACCCGCACGGTTCAGCGCGTGTGTGACGCGGGTGCTCTCCGCGGCGAGTTCCGGGTAGCGGAGGGTCTCGTCCGCCCAGGACACAGCAACCGCCGACGGGTCCTCGCGGCCGCGCTCGCGCACCAAGGCGACAAGGTCCAGCGGCTGTTCCGCACGCGACGGTCCGGTCCACTCCACCAGCTGCCTGTGTCGTTCGGCCGGCGACAACGCGGTCAGTGCCGAGACCGGCCGCGCGGGGTTTTCCGTGGCCGCGGCCAGGACAGCGCTCAGCTTGTCCGCTAGCCGGTGGATGGTGGCCTCGTCGAACAGATCGGTGGAGTACTCCAGGACCGCCCGGATCCCCGCGGGATTCCCGGCGTCGTCCTGAGTCTCGATGAATTGCACCGCCAGGTCGAACTTGGCCGCGGCCACTGGCTGGGGCAACATCCGCACGCGCACCCCCGGCAAGCACAACTGGTCCGCCGCGGAGCCATCGTCGAGCGCGAAGAACACCTGGAACAGCGGGTGGTACGCGGGCGAGCGCTCCGGGTTGAGCGCCTCCACTACCCGGTCGAACGGTAGGTCTTGGTGCGAGTAGGCGTCTAGGGCGACGTCGCGGATCCGGTCGAGCAACGCGGTGAATGCCGGGTCGCCGGACAGGTCGGTCCGTAGCACCAGGGTGTCGACGAAGAACCCGACCAGGTCTTCCAGCTGTTCCTCGGTGCGGCCGGCGAACGCGGTGCCGAGCGGGATGTCCTCGCCGGCTCCGTACGCCGAGAGTGTCACGGCCAGCGCCGCGTGCAGGATCATGAACAAGGTGCAGCCCTCGGACCGGGCGAGTGCACATGCCCGCCGATGCAGATCCACCGGGATTGCCACATCAATGGCCTTACCGCGGTAGGTAAACGTGGCAGGGCGTGGGCGGTCCGCCGGCAGCGACAGCTGTTCGGGCGCCCCGTGCAGGGTCCGCTTCCAGAACTCGACCTGCTCGGTGGCGAGCGCGCTGGGTTTCCCGTCCTCCTCGAGCAAGGTTCGCTGCCACAGGGCGTAGTCCACGTATTGCACGGGCAGCGGATCCCATCCCGGGGCGACGCCCTGCACGCGGGCCGCGTACGCCTTGCTGAGATCGCGCGCGAATCGTTCGAGCGACCACCCGTCACACACGATCTGGTGCACGACGGCCAGAAGCGTCCGTTCGTCGGGACCGTTGACCATGAGATGCGCGCGGATCGGCGGTTCCGCGTGCAGGTTGAACTCCTGACCGACGAGGTCGTCGACCCGTCCCGGCACCGAGTCGGCCTGAACCCGTTCGGTCATCAGCAGCGATCCGAGAGAGTCCGGGTCCAGTACTCGCTGTTCCGGTTCGCCGTCGGTTTCGGGGAAAATGGTGCGCAAGCTCTCGTGACGTGCGATGACGTCCCGCAGTGCAGATTCCAGGGCGCTCTCGTCCACGGGTCCCGTCAACTGCCACAGGTACGGCACGTTGTAGGCGGAACCGACGTCGCCGTAGCACTGGAGGAACCACAGCCGCCGCTGCGCGAACGAGAGCGGGACACGCTCCGGCCGCGGAGCCGGGACGAGCTCGGGTCGCGCGGTGTACTCGGCCGTCAAGGTGCACCAACCTTCTGGGAGAGAGGCTTACTGGGCGTTGAGGGTCTGGGTGATCACGGATGCCAGCTCCGAGACCGCCGGCGGCCGCATGATGCTGTGGTGGTCCGCGGTTACCGACGCGAACCGCAGGTCCGGACCGATCAATGAGCCCCAACCCCACGTGCGGTCCGTGTCGGCGGGGGTGCCGTCCGCCTCGGCCCGCACGAGCAGCACCGGGTAGTCGGCGCCCTGGGCGACGCCCCCGGCGGCGTACTCCTCCCACGCTCTGGAGTTCGCCGCGTAGACGTCGAAGATCGTCTTCACTTCGTCCTCGGTCGTGCCCTCCGGCAGGTGGCCGCCGGTCTGCATCGCCTTGAGCGTGAGTTCGTACATGGTCGGTACCTCGGCGGGCATCGACGGCAGCTCAGGCTCGAAATGCCACGCGAACTTGCTGGCGAGCTTCGACTCGGTCAGCTGGTGCGCCTCCTGGAGCGCGTCGTCAGAGATGTCGTCGAACCCCGGAGCCGGGCAGTCGATCAGGACGAGCAACGCCACGTGGTGCCCGGCGCGCCGTAGCGCGTCCGCGGTGCCGCGCGCGACCTGCCCGCCGAAACACCAGCCGACCAGTACCGGCGGGCCGTAGCCACCGGCGGCGATGGCTGCGGCGTAGTCCTCGGTCATGACGGCGAAGTCGTCGTGCGGTGGCATGCCGTGCAGGCCGATCGCCTCCACGCCCACCACCTGGTGCTCCGCCGGCAGCATTCGCGCGAGATCCCAGTAGCCGAGCGTTGTTCCGCCGCCGGGGTGGAAGCAGAACACCGGTGAGGTGGCGGGTCCCTGTCGCAGTGGCACGAGGTTCGAGTCGTGGAACTTCCCGCCGCGGATCAGGTCCGCCGTGGCGGCGACGGTCCGGGCCCGCATGATCGACGCCATGGGCAGGTTGCTGCCGAACGCTCGATTGACCCGCGCGATCAGCTTGATCGCGTGCAGGGAGTTGCCGCCGAGGGCGAAGAAGTCGTCATCACGGGAAATGTCACCGATGCCGACGACCTCTTCCCAGATGACCAGCAGTCGCTGTTCGATGGAGTCGGTCGGTCGCGTCGGCCGGGTGCGCTGCGGTTCGACCGGGGTGAGTGCCTTCCGGTCGAGCTTGCCGTTGCTGGTGAGCGGAAGCTTCTCCACTACCTGCCACCTGGTCGGCACCCATGCGGGCGGCAGCTCGCGCCGCAGCCGCTCCTCCAGGTCCGCGGTCGTGGCGTCGCCGTCGAGGACCACGTACGCGTCGAGGTGACTGATTAGCCCGCTCTCGTCCTCTCGGGCGATCACGGTTGCCGCTACCACCCCGTGCAGATGCCGCACGGACCCCTGGATCTCGCCGAGACTGATCCGATGCCCACGCAGTTTGACCTGGTCGTCGAGCCGGCCGAGAACTTCGACCCCGGCACCGGGCACGAGCCGGCCGAGGTCACCGAGCCGGTATCGCCTGCCGGAGAAGCCGCCGGTCTGGCCGCTCAGGTAGCCGAGTCCCACGTGGGGTCCGCTGATCAGGACCTCACCAGGACACCACGGCGGCAGGAGTGCGCCCGCGCTGTCGACGACGGTGACGGAGTTACCGCCGAAACCCGTCCCGACCGGAACGGACCTCAGCCGTTCGTCACGAGCGGTGCCAACCAGATGACACACCGCGCCGATGGTCGTTTCGGTCGCTCCGTAGTGGTTGTACACGCGGAGGTCCGGTGCCAGCGCCTGCAGCCGGTCGGCGAGCGACGGTGGGAGGAACTCACCGCCCAGGACGAGGACTCCCCGCGGCAGGATCGCGGCCGGGTCGTCCGCCGCGGCGAGCAAGGCGGTCAGGTGCGACGGCACGAGTTTCATCAGGTCGGCCGGGTGCCGGCGCAGCCGTTCCGCGAGCGCGGCCGGATCGGTGGCCACGTCGACATCGATCAGGTGGACACAGCCACCCTTAGCCAGCACTGGGAAGATGGCCGTGTACGCCAGGTCCGCGGCCAACGTAGACATCGCGACGGACCGCGTGCCGCTGTCGATGCGGAACACCTCACTGCTCGCGGCGACGTAGTGCGCGAGTTGCTCGTGGCCGATGACCACGCCCTTGGAAGTCCCGGAAGTTCCTGAGGTGTAGATGACGTAGGCCACGCCCGTTCTCGTCTTGGACTCCGGCTGCGGGCAGGTGTCCAAGATCGAAAGATCGTGCTGAACGATCACCGAGGCTGCGACGTCGCGGACGACGGTGTCCATCCGGGCCTGCGGCCAGGCCGGGTCGAGCGGGACGAAGGCGGCTTCCGCCAGCCAGATCCCCACCATCGCCACGACAGTCGCCACCGCCGACTCGGCCATCACCGGCACCAACGCACCAGGGCGAACACCGTGCTCCCGCAGCACGTCGGCGAGCGAAGCGGCCCGGTCGACCAGCTCCCGGTACGTCACGACGGCCGCGCCGCCGACGACCGCGGGCGCGTCCGGCTGCTCGTCTGCACGCGCGAGGATGCCGCGCAGAACCGTTTCCGGCTGGCTGACCGGCTCCGGTACCTGCTTCGGTTGTGGCGCCAGGCGAAGGACGCCGATCTGCCGCGCCGGCTCGGTCACCGCATCGGCCAAGAAATGACCGAACGCCTCGGTGAGCGAACCGAGATCCTCGGCGTTCGCACCCTTCGCCGCCACTGCGACCAGCATGCCCTCGGGGCCCGACAGGCAGTCCACGTGCAGGTGGGCCAGGACGTCCGGCGGCTCGGCCAGGCCGTTCTTCCGGTACCGGAACGCGAAAGCAGTGGCCCGCTGGGCGACCTCAACCGGATCGAACTCGTACTCGGCGGCTGTCGCGTCCGTCAGCGCCGCGTCCGCCGCCTTCACGGCGTCGGCGAACGACGTCTGCTGGCCGAGTTCGAACGACAGCGGCACGGGCCGTTCGAGCGGGCCGACGAGATTCCCGAGGCCAGGCGCGGAACGTCCGTCCGTGACGACCACCGCGTGATGTTCCTCGGTGCGCGTGTAGCGCACGTAGACGCTTTCCCACGCCGCGAGCACCACGGCGGCCTCGTCCACCGCCAGTTTTTCAGCGATCTCCTGGACCCGTTGGACCGTCGTGGCGGGGATGGTCGACGACAACTCCGAGGCGCTGCCGGCGGCCGTCACGAACGGGAGGTACGACCGCGTCGTCGCCGCCGCTGGTACCGCGTCGACCACCTGTTCTTGTAGCCAGACAGCCACATCCGCGTACTGGAGCACCTCGCCTGGCGCGTCCAGCGCACCCGTCAGCGTGCCAACGAGCAGTTCCCAGGACGCCGGATCCGTGCTCAGCCGGGGCAGTTCCACGACGAGGTCGGTGCCGTCGGCGGTGGGGAGGAGCTCGACCGAAACCGCGCCAGCGCGCACGATGGCGCCACCCTCGGAAAGCGGTTCGACCGCGACGCCGTCCGGTTCGTCGACCACCTGGACTGGCACACTTAACCCGGCCACGTCGACGTACCGGGTGCGCAGTACCTCATGCGCCGCCACCATCGCCGACAACCGGCCGGCGATGTCGTCGACGCTGATCGTTCCGTCCGTCCGGACGCGCCGGGACACTCGGTCGACTCCGCCGTGCCGGCGGTACAGGGCCTGTTGTTGCGGGGACAGCTGGTAACTGGTCGCTTCCGGCTCGAGCGCGGTCATCGCGTGGTTCCGGTGCGTCCGTCGTGCTCGTCGGTCATGGCTACCAGGACTCGGCGCGGTCCCTCGTACGAGTCTCTTCCGTGCGAGACGAGCATGTTGTCGATCAGCAGGACGTCGCCGCGTTCCCACGGCTCCCGGACGGTCTCGGCCTCAAGCGCCGCGCGCACTTCGTCCAAAGTGGAGTCTTCGATCGGTTCGCCGTCGCCGTAGGAGGCCTGCCGGGGAAGCTGGCCGGGATCGAGGTCGAGCAACGAGGCCCGGACGTCCGCGGGCAGCGCCGAGGTGTGGAAGAGGTGCGCCTGGTTGAACCAGAGATCGGCACCGGTGGTCGGGTGCTCGACCACCGCCTGGCACTTCTGGGACGTCCACAATCGGTCAGTCCCCTGCCAGGCGAAGTCGATCTCCCAAGCCCTGCAGAATTCTTCGACCTCGTTCGGGTCTTCGGTCTCGAACGCCTGCTGCCAGGTGACGCCCAGCCCGCTGCCGTAGTTGCGCACGTATCGGACGCCCCTGGCCGCGAACGACTCGAACAACGCCGAGTCCAGGCGTTTGCTGATCCTGCGGTTGTCGGCCAGCGGGGTCGCGCCCCCAACCGGTGCCGCGGTCTCGCAGTAGAACCACAGGTACCTGGGCCAGACCCTGGCGTAGGCCATTTCGTTGTGCTGCGGGATGGTCTGGTCCGCTGGGTAATCGGTCGACGTGTAGACACCCTCCACAGTGGGCCTGCGGTGCGTCGAACCGTTGGTGTAGCTGAGCAGAGCCGGCGACCACGCCCTGACGACCGCCTGGAAGTCCGCGGGTTCCCGGATCGGGAACCCGCGGAACAGCACGGCTCCGCGCTCGTTCAGGATCTCCTGGACCCGTGGCTTGTTGTCCCGCATCCACGCGGCCAGGTCAACCGTCGGCACGATGGGGCGGGCAACGGACGGGACACCGCGGTCAGCGAGTTCGACCGTCACCAGGTCCCTGGTGGAGACGGCCAGACGCCGCCGCGCGGCCGGTGAGTTCAGCGGTGATGGGGTGGTCATGTCGCTCCTTCGGGTCGGCTGGTCACGGGCGGGTGACGGACGCCGGCCACGACTTCAGTTCGTCCGTGCGCGAGATCAACGGCATGTCCCGGATATCGTCGTGCTTGAGCACCCACATCAGGAACCGGTCGACGCCCATCCCGAATCCGGACGTCAGCATCGGGAATTCCTCCTTCATGCGGACGTACCAGGCATATTCCTGCTCGTTGACCCCGTGCAGCGCGATGGACTTCCGCAGTTCCTCCGCGCTGGTGTGGCGTTCTCCCGAACCCACGACCTCCCCCATGCCGAAGTACAGGTCGGCGCTCTTGGCCGTCGTCCCGGTCTCGTCACCGAACGCCTGGTAAAACGGCACGGCAAGACTCTCGAAGTGATGCACCCAGACGAATTCGCTGACGCGTTGCATCAGCAGTCGCTCGCCTTTCCGGGTGAGCGTGCGCCACTCGCCCTCGTCCCGGATGGTTCCGTCGACGTCGGCCACGGTGCGAACGGCCTCGTCAAACGTCAGCTCGGCGAACTTCCCCTTCGTCTCGACCATCCGGATGAGATGGGAAACATCACCACGCGCGTCCGCCAGCCGGTCGCCGACGCCGTCGAGAATCGCCCCCGCCAGCGCCTGGACGTAGCCAGTCACGTAGTCAATCAGGGCATTCATGTCGCCGGGGATCTCGGCCTCGCTGTGCGTGTACTGGCCGAGATGCGTCTCGTCCGGGTTCTCACCCCGGAACGACGGCATGATCGTGTAGCAACCACCCGGCGCGACTCGGCAGCCGTACTCAAGGGCGAACTGCATGGAGTCGGCGAGATAGGTGTTCACGCCGCTCACGGTCACCGGCACGGGCTCGGAGTCGCTCCCCAACGCCGTCGGACACGTCACGGTGCGGGTAGTCACGGGCAGGAAAAGGTTCTTCACACCGCGAGAGCTCGCGTACCGCTGGGTGGTCACGTGGATGATGTCGTGCAGGTCGCCGACCAATCGGTACCAGGGTGATCCAAGGGATCGAGCCAACGCCGTCAGATCGTTGCTACCCCAGTTGGCGGGCGGCTCGACAGTAGTCACAGTGGGGTTCACGCGTCTGCCTTTCTGGTGCCGTGGGCTAGGGCCTCGTCACGACCGGAGGGATGTTCTGGTTGTGCGGCAGGACGTTCTCGGGGTCGTACAGCGACTTGGTCGCCGCCAGCCGGCGATAGCGACTATCGCCGTAGAGGTCCATGGTGCTCTGGTGTCGCGTGTCCTGGACGTAGTTCACGTACGCGCCACCGTGCTGCCACAAGGCAAGGCTGTCGACCGTCTGCCGCGACCATCGCGCGTGCGTCGCGTCCTCGCCGACGTTCGTCCACTGCGCCGATGCCGTGACGATGTAAGGCGCGTCCCGGTTGGGGAACGCCGATTCGACATCGAGAACATCCGCGATCGCTCCGCGAAGGAACTCGAAATCGATGCTCGACAACGGTGACGTGATCGCGTGGCCCGCGTCGACGAGTGCGGCCGCCGCAGCGCTCGTGACGTCGCCGAGGTAGCAGGATTTGGTGAAGTACCGGTTTCCCGCTGGCTCGCTGTGGTCGCCCAACGCCTGCAAGGCGGCGTAGGACAACACCTGGTCCAGTCGCCCGTCCGGCGGCACCGACCGGAACAGCGGCGCGATCGCGTCGGGACCGTCGGGCTCCGGCCCGAACCAACCGGCGGTGAGGAAGAGAGCCGGCTTGCCTCGCAGTCGTTCCGGTATCCACTCGTGGTGGCCCGCGGTCTTCACTGCGCCGACCGTGTGCAGGTCCAGTTGCTGTTGCTCAGCGAACGCGGCATAAGCAAGCAGCGCTTCCTCTGTCGTGGCAAGTGCGTACACGCCTGTCTGGTGGACAACCGGAGCGACGTTGCGCAGCCGAAGCGTGAACCTCGTGACGACGCCGAAGTTTCCGCCGCCGCCGCGAAGCGCCCAGAACAGGTCCTCATGGTCGGCCAGCGACGCCTCGACGATCGAGCCGTCCGTAAGGACGACCTCGGCCGTAACGAGGTGGTCGCAGGTCAGCCCCCACTTGCGGGCAAGCCAGCCGTATCCGCCGCCGAGGGCCAGTCCACCCAGGCCCGTGTGGGACACCACGCCTGCCGGGCACGCCAGTCCGTGCGTCGTCGTCGCCGCGTCGAGATCACGGAGCAAGGCTCCACCCCCGGCCATCACCACCATGGCCACGGGATCGACGTCAACCGAGTTCATGAGCGTGAGATCGACCATGACAGCGTCGTCGGCGACAGCAGATCCGGCGACGTTGTGCCCACCGCCGCGTACCGAGACCGCGAGCCCTTCGGAACGTGCCCACCGCAGGACCCCGCTGACCTCGTCGGCGTTCACGCACCGAGCGATCACTGCCGGGCGACGATCGTGCACGCCGTTCCAGACACGTCGCTGCATGTCGTACTGTTCGTCACCCGGCCAGACGGCACGGTCACCCAGCAGCGAGCGCGGGCTGATCGACTTCAATAGAGGTTCGCGCATACCGGACCCATTTCAAGTAGCGACACCACAGGCGCAGAACAGCACAGATTTAGATCACTTTCTGCGCACACATGCGGGCGTGCGCAGAAAGTGATCTAAATTTCGTATTTGAAGCCAAAGTGCCTAACATATGCGCCGCAGGCATTCATCTCACAGATGGCGGGCCGGGCACGTACGACCTCGCGCTCCGATCATTTGCTCGCGAGCCATGCGATCTCTTCTCGCAATGCAAAGAGCTCAACATTCGCCAAGGCAAGCCTATGGGTATTTTCCCCACGGAGCCAATACCGTTGGACACGCAAAGCCGCCTCCCCTTGGATGCTTTCCCGACAAGCTACCGCCCATCGAGCTGCGATCATGAGCGTAGCAGCCAACTTCGCCGACCGTCAAGCAGATTGGACACTTCACTAGACGGCGTCACGAAGCAGAAGCCATCCGACTGACACCTGAGGAGACTGCGAAATATCGACGTTTCAGCGAAGACGAAATGGGCGACTCCCCCGCTTAGATGTCAACTCCGCTGAACATATTTGTCGCCCGCCGCTCGAAGTCGCTTACCGATTTAAGAAGAATCCGGTTGACCTGCTTCAGGACCTGCGTCGCAAAGGTTTCCGCCAACTGTTCTTGAGCATCGGTGAATGGATTGTGCATAGCGTGGCCAAGCGATGCCGCGAGACTTCCCTCCACGGTACCCTTGTGTTGGCCGAATCCTCGCCGAAGGACATGATTGTGTCGCGCCAGCATGTGGCAGATTTCATGCAGAACAATGTGATCGCGGTGGTAACCGGTCGCCTCGGCCCGGAAGATGATGTGATCGCGTTTGCCGTCGAAGTACCACAGTCCAAGCGGGAGTGCCGACAGAGTCATGGGATGGAGCATAAGCTCCCGTTGCCGCTGTGCGGCCAATCGGTCGCACAGCTCCCGGATACTCCACGGAGAAGGTAGCGGCGGAAGCTGCCCGACCAAGGCAGCGGCCGCCTCGTGCCCTCGGTTCGAGGACTCCAGGTTTCGCATCCACCCTCCCTCGGGACACTTCCTGCTCGACATCATCCTTACCAGCCCCTCGCGACATGGAAACCCGGAAGGTGTCGAATCCCCTGATCGGACTACCGTTCGTGGGGCTTCGCCTGGGCGGTCACGATCTCGATCGCCTGCTTGATCGCTTCCACCTGATCGGCATCGAAGGTCGCAAACCTGGCAGCCAGCGCCCGTACAGAGTCCGGATCCTGCTCGGCAAGCCGAGCAGGCGGGTAAAAGTACGAGGGGTGCTTGTCGAAGAATCGAGCCAGCAGATTGCTGGTCCTCTGCATCAAGTTCTCCGCCTCGCCTGTCAGGATGTTGTGGATGTGCCCATGCGAGATGGTTTCGCCATCGTTCGCCGCTCGGATGTCGGCAGCGATCCTCCGCACGCCGGGCACACGCCCATCGCCATACTTCTCGACCAGCAGGTTCCGCACCGTGCCTGCGAGCCAACCAGCGGTCGAACTCTCCGAGTTGACGGTGCTCATCGCTCCTACCTCCAGTGACACCCTACCAGGAACATCCACCATCCACTGCATTGGACAGGCGGAGCGACCTTCCGCTCGTTCGCCGGACGGCCCGCTGAACCCTTCCGTCAGCGCACGCGCTGCCCGGCGCGGACCACCGCACGCACTCCAAGGATGGCGCGGATATCGTGCAGCGGGTTGCCGGAGACCGCAATCAGGTCCGCGTCGTACCCGGGCGCAATACGCCCCTTGCAGTGCCCCACACCGCACACCTCGGCAGCCACCGACGTGGCTGCCCTAAGGACCTGGAGGCCGGTGAGGCCGCGATCGGCGGCGTAGACGAGGTCTGCAGGGAGCACGTCGTGCGGTCTGGCCGGATTGATGCCGGCGTCAGTGCACAGAGCGACGCGCACGCCGGCCTTCATCAGCTCACCAGCATGGGGTACGACGCAATCGAGGATCTCCTGAATCCACGGCTCCGGTGCGCCCTGAGGACGTGCAAGGGTGATGCCTGCCCGGATTCCCTGATCAGCCATGGCTTCAACCAGCGCAGAGTCCAAGACGGCACCCCGGCTCGTGTAGAACGTGCAGTGCTCGATGCCGTCGACGCCGGCCTCGACCAAAGCGGCAATACCACTGGTGGCGTGCGCGTGGGCAGTCACCGGCAACCCGTGCGCATGTGCGCTTCGCACGAGGGCCGCCATCGTTTCCAAGTCGTAACTGGGCCGGGCCGGGTCCGACCCCTGGGTGGTAAAGCCACCGGTCGCCATCACCTTCACCCAGTCGACGCCCCTGCGAGCTCGCTCCGCTACTGCCGCGATGACTTGATCGAGGCTGTCCGCCACCCCGCCGAGAAACCAACCGTGGCCATTGCTCGGAGTTATCGGCGGCCCGCTGACCAGCAGCTCAGGCCCCACTGCGCGTCCGCGCCGGTAGTCCTCCCGCAGGCTCAACAGGTCGAAGCCGCGACTACCGAGATCGCGTAGCGTAGTTATCCCAGCCGACAAGGCTTGGTCGGCATGCAGGCGTGCCCGCGCAAGCAAGCGTTCGCTGTCCTCGGAAAGGAGGTGCTCGGGATTGCCCCGTGGTTCCCACGACAAGTGGGTGTGGGCGTCCACCAGTCCGGGTAGCAGCGTCAAATCCCCCAAGTCCAGCAGGTCTGCGTGCTCCGGGGGCAACACACCAGAGCAGTCGACGTCGATGACGCTGCCGTTCTCACTCAGGACCAGCACCGGCCCGGCTAAGTATTTTTGCCCGTCGAACAACCCAGCCGCACGGATGGCGAGCGGGCGCACAAGGTCCTCCTCGACAATTCTGATCGTTCAGCCTCTCGCACTCGAAGACGAGGCTGCTCCCCGACTGCACCCACTCGCCGGCCGATCTCGACCACCCCGGACACTGGTCCATCCGAGGGACTCCTCCCGGTGGATTTTCTCCTCAAGACTCGACTTATGGCCAACTGTTTGAGATTATCTCGAACGAGAGTCGGCCACAAGCCAGGAAGGAAGCACGGGAGATGTCAGTCCAGTTCGAATATTCGCGATTCAGTGCTGATTGATGCTACAGGACACAGCCCGGCAAGCAATCATTGTCATCGTCCTGACAACACTGGCCATACGCTTCCCCTATCTGATTCGCAATCGCATGCAGCGACCCCTGTTTCTGATCCTTGTAGTGTTCGCGACAAGTTCGATCATCATCCAATATTGGTTCGCGGCAAAAGTCAACCATTTGACCGGGGTTGTGAAATTCAGCAACCTGCTTCAGGGGCTTTGGGGCCTGGTTGATATCACAGCAACCTTGTACTTCGCCGTTCGCATAACCGGTTTTCAGCCGAGGTGGCGATACAGCAGGGCCGCGTGGATAACCTGGGCACTGGTCACAGCTGCGGGCATGTCAACTTGCTTCGCGCTTACACCACCAGCGATGCGCTTCTCCTCTTCAGCCCAACTGAGCCCGTTCACCACTTATGCCCTTATTGCCGCCGCATACATGGTCGGCACCGCGCTGACCGCCTCATGGCTACTGTGGCGAAACTTGGCTGACGTCGAGGGAAAAGTCCTGCGCACAGCTCTAACGATGGTCATGATCGGCGATGCCATCATGATCCCCTTCATGGCCATCCGCACAGCGGAGCGCATGACGCCCATAGCGCCGGCACTGTCCCAGATCGCAGTGGTGTTGAGCACAGCTCGGTTCGTTCTCTTACCACTGGGTTGTGTCCTCGTGGCAGTGGAACCCCTCCATAAGGCGATCCTCTACCATTACCGGCAAATTCGACTCTACTCGTTCTGGCGATGGCTGCGCAACGCAACTCCAGAACTGGCGCTCACATCGACGAAATCTCGTTGGCGCGACATATTTGGCGCTGACAGTTCATGGGAACTCCTGCACCGGCGCGTAATCGAAGTACGAGACAGCATATTCTACTTGTATGACACACAAGCCTTCAGCGGCCTGCTCACGCAGGCAGACGACTACGCCAAAACCATCCCGCACGCCAAACACCCTGAGCTGGTCACCACGGCTTGCTGGCTCAAGGTCGCCCACCGTGCGGCACTGATGAACGCACCCAAAACGCACGAGGTGAACGGAAGTGAGTGGCTGCCCCGCGCGGCGGCGGCCGATTCGACCATACACTGGGAGACACGCTACTTCCTGGCGCTCTATCGCATGACCCGGTCTCAGGCGGTCCGGACATTTGCCGACAAGATCGCGCCTTCGGCGAATACCCGCCTTACTCCCTCGGAGCGCACCGGATCGAGCAGGCCTCAGAGACCGAGAGCAAGGGGGTCCGCATCGCGGTATGATCAGGTGCCGTGATGCACTCGCCACCGATAACGTCCTTGAGCCTGGATATTTCGATCGGTATCGGTTCCGCCTACATGCGAGGCGAGCTGTGCAAACCTCCGCAACCCCGGGGGGTGCAAGTCCTCGTGCACGGAGCAGGTTTCACCAGCAGATACTGGTCCATGACACCGGCGGAACAGTACTCCTACACGAACCGCGCATGGCAGGCGAACTGGGCAACGTTGAGCATCGACCGTCCCGGCCATGGCAGTTCGACACGCCTGTTCTCCGAGCAACCGACAGCGCCTGTTGTCGTCGATGCCCTGGTGACATTGTTGCATGACCTCAAACGAGGCAAATACGGACCGCTCGACCAGGTTGTGCTCGTCGGCCACAGCGCCGGGACCGCCCTTGCCCTCTACGCATGCCGACGCCACCCAGAAATCGCCGCCGACCTGTCCGGGATAGCGCTCACCGGCATGGTGCACGCACCCGACCTTGCCGATGTGGCCGTGCCACCCGGCGCCGTCCATGCAGCGAACCGCGAAGCTCGATTCGCCGACCTCGATGACGGCTGGATCACCACGGTACCCGGTCGGCGAGGGGACTTGTGGTGGTCTCCAGCAAGCCCAGCAGACCTCTTGCGCCAAGATGAGAACACAAAGGGGATCTGGTCACGCGCGGAACTGGCTGACGCACGCGAGATGTGGACGACCCCGATGACCGTTTCGGTCCCGCCGATACTGGTGATCTCCGGGCAACAGGACAACTCGTTCTGCCCTGCAAGTGCGCAGGCCGGGCGATGCCGAGACAACCTGAACCTGTCAGAGCACGAAGCACGGTTTTTCTTACGAGGCACCAGACTGACAACTCACCTTGTCCCCAGCTGGGGACATGTCCTCTCGCCGTCCGACGAAGCTTCGCGTTATATCCTCGCGTGGCTCGGACGCCTGTAAAGCGGCTCGTCAACCTTCTCGCTGTTCTTCCATCCTGTCGAAGGCAGACTTCAGAACAGTGCCGACTGGCTCCGAGCACGAGTCACCGGAGCCCGTCACAGCATCCTGCTTCGACGAACTTCGAAGCCGATCAGCAAGCCCATGTGTTGCGAGTCCAGAAGAACCTCCGGATCACGCTGCCCAGCGGCATGGTGCTGTCGGTCGAACAGGCTGTGAAGACACTGCTCAAACGCAAGCGAAAGTGGGAAATCCGCTCTGTCGGCAAGGGTGTCAGCGCTCATGAAATTACCCAGGTCTGAGGGGTTTTGTGAAGTCTCAGGACTTCTTGGACAGTTCGTACTCGGCACATCCTTGACAGTCGGCGCTCGTTGATCACGTTGTGACGGACGATCAACCTGATGCGCCCAAAGGGTCTTGGCTGGCAGAGCATCGTTTACGGGCTGTGCAGGAGGTTCGTGACGGGGCGCGAGTGGCTGAGGTCGCTGCTCGGTACGGAGCGTCGAGGCAGTCGATCTACGGATGGAAGGCCCGCTACGAGCGGGACCGGGCCGCGGGCCTGCAGGAGAGGTCTCGACGGCCACGGACCAGCCCGAATCGACTACCAGCCGACACTGAAGCGTTGGTGTGCGAGTTGCGGCGCACCCATCCCCAGCGGGGTGCCCGGCGCCTGGTGTTCGAACTGGGACGTCGCGGGATCGAGCAGGTGCCCTCACAAGCGACGGTGCACCGAGCCTTGACCCGCAACGGGCTGGTGGACCACCAGGAACAGGACCGCAAGCGCAAGTACCGGCGCTGGCAACGCGCCGCTCCGATGCACCTGTGGCAGCTGGACCTGGTCGGCGGCATCTACCTATCCGACGGACGCGAATGCAAGATGGTCACCGGCATTGATGACCATTCCCGCTTCGTAGTGATCGCCACCGTTGTCGCCGTACCCAACGGCAGATCCGTCTGCACGGCGTTCACCGCCGCGATGCGCAACTACGGCGTCCCATCAGAAGTGTTGACAGACAACGGAAAACAGTTCACCGGCCGATTCACCAAACCCCGCCCGGCCGAGGTGATGTTCGAGAAGGTGTGCCGGGAGAACGGCATCACCGCCCGGCTGACCAAACCCCGATCACCTACCACTACAGGGAAAATTGAACGCTGGCACAAAACTTTGCGCCGCGAGCTGCTCGACCAATTCGGACAGTTCGCGGACATGCCTGCAGCCCAGGCAGCGATCGATTCCTGGGTCTACGCCTACAACCACAGCAGGCCGCACCAGTCGCTCGCGATGGCCACCCCGGCAAGTCTCTTTCGCCCGACACGGACCGAAACGATCGCTGGGCCTACCCCGCGGGCGCGGGGATCACAGCACGACGCCGCGGATCAGACCGCGACAACCGCCGGGTCCACAGCGCCGGCTTCGACGGTGATCGTTGCGGTGAGCGCGAACGCGGTCGAGTTCGACAGCGTCATCGCCCACAGTGGCCTGCTCAGCGTTCTACCCCGCATACAGCGCATCAAAATGAAGGCCGCCCATGCCGGACGGCTCGCTCACGTCTGGGCAGACGAGCACACCATCCACCTCCTGATGGACGGTCAGCTGGTGAAGTCCGTCGCATCCAACCTCACCGCCACCGACCTGCACGAGCTGCAACTCCGCGGCGCGAACCCCGCCGGAGCACCACCGGCAGCCTCAACCGTCAGCAACAACCTTCTACCGGCCGGCGCGGCGATCGAGATCGACCGTGCCGTTGACAGCAGCGGCAACGTCAAACTCGGTCTCACCAAACTCGCCCTCGGCACTCAATTGGCCCGCAAGCGGGTCACGCTGCGCCTGGACGGCCACCTGATCCACGTCATCTGTGACGGCGCGCTCGCCAAGACCCTGCCCTCGACCATCACCGCGCAGCAACGCACCCGATTGCGCGGAGCCCGCGTGGCTGCCGACCCTGTCCCGCCGCCACCCGCGGGACCCATCCGGGTGGAACGCCGCGTCCCCAAAGACGGGGTGGTGATGGTGACCCGCCAGCAGATCCGCATCGGCCGCACCCACGCTGGCAAGACCGTCACGATCATCGTTGAGGACACCCACCTTCGGGTGCTGCTCAACGGCGAGGAATTGAGCTTGCACGCTCGCACAGAAACCTCACATCACACCCGGCGGCGTGGTCCTGACCAGATACGAGACGAGGCGCTGAGCGCGATTCCCCCGCGCGGTCGGGGAAGTGCCGCGGGTAGCGATGAGTGAGATACAGCACCAGCGAGTCGGCAACACCACACGAACGGCCCACGGCAGCAGCACCTACGCGCCAGTCTCACCGCGATGTCGCATACGACATCCGTACGACATCGATCGTGAGATTACGACATCAGTCGTGAGACCCTACAGAACCCATCTGGTGCTCGACGACGGTTCGTCGAGCCAGACGGTGTGCTCGTCGGCGTCCACGGTGAGTCCGAAGCGACTCCACCCTGGTTGTCCCAATGCGTTCCACCTCGCGTGGGCGTCTTCCACCATCGTCCACAGCCGCCGGGGACCGGCTTCGAGGACTTGCCGACCGCCGGCGTCGTCAACGGCGAGGGCGATCTGCGCCCAGGAACCGTCTGGGGTGGCCAGCCACGTGGACGTCGGCGGCTGGTCTGCGGGGGTGGAGGTGTAGCCGTATTCGATGTGGCTGCCGAGCGTCATGGCGGCGAGGAACCACGGAACGAGGGCTGTCCATGGGGTTGCGGTGGGCAGCGTGGTCGTGCGTGCGGTGGCGTCGGCAGGGTCGCGGACGGGGCGGAAGTGCGGGTCTCGGCGGCCGGCGTGGGATCGGGCATTCATGAACGAGGCGTACACCGGGTCGAAGCGGCCTTCGGCGGTGTGGACGCCGATCTTGGTGAGCCGGACGAGACTGCCCGCGCTGCGGGAAATCTTCAAGTCTGCGAGCAGAATCCCATGTGTGGTGGCCTGGTCGATCCACGCCGTGGGAATGCGTGACACGGCGCAGGTGGCGATCGTGCGGTCGAACTGGCCGAGTGCGGGTGCCCCGCAGGTGCCGTCCGCGGTGAGCAGCGTCGGGTGGTGACCCAGCTCGGCGAGCCGGGAGCGGGCCTGGTCGACCAGGTCGGGTTCGACATCGACGGACACCACGCTGGTGTCGTCGCCTAGCCGTTCGGTGAGCAGGGCGGCGTTGTAGCCGGTGCCGGTACCGATCTCCAGGACTCGCTGGCCGGGGTGGACTTCGAGGGATTCCAGCATCCGCAGCATCAGTCCGGGCTGGGTACTCGACGACAGCGGCTGCGGTCCGGTGTAGGCAGTGACCAGTGTTGTGTCGGAGTAGACCGTGGGGAGGTTCTCCGGTGCGCTGGAGTCGTGCTCGGCTGCGGTGCCGTCTGGCTGGCGGGTGAGGTAGCGCGGAACGAGCACGTGTCGCGGTACGCGGGTCACTGCGGCGTGCCAGGCAGCGGAGCGGATCCGGCCGGTGTCGCGCAGGTCGTCGGCCAGGGATCGGGCATAGGTGCGCCAGGTGGCATCGGTGATGATGGTCAACGACTGCTCCGCTCGGTGAGGAGGTCGGCGATGGCGGCTGTGATCGGTGCTCCGGTTCGGGCTTCGAATCCACCGTAAATGCCGGCGGTGTTGGCCTCGAGGAAGCACGGGCCGTCCTGGTC
Source organism: Amycolatopsis sp. H20-H5 (assembly GCF_035828755.1). Classification (NCBI taxonomy): domain Bacteria; kingdom Bacillati; phylum Actinomycetota; class Actinomycetes; order Pseudonocardiales; family Pseudonocardiaceae; genus Amycolatopsis; species Amycolatopsis sp. H20-H5. Next base: position 52,616 of record NZ_JAYMZS010000036.1, read on the forward strand.
GACGGCGAAGTCTGCGGCGAGGTACGTCATCCCGAGGTTCTCGGCGTAGCGCAGGAGGCTCTTCTCCAACTCGGGTGGTGTCCAGATCCAGTCGAGGGTCAACGCGTTGATGTTGGCTCGCCAGTCGATCGAGGCGGCCGGGTCGTCGGTGCGGATCGCGATGGTGAACACCTGCTCACCGACCACGATGACACGCCAATCCTCGTGTTTGCTGACCCGGGCCTGCAGCTGTGTCGCGGTAGCGGCTACCGGCGCGAAGGTGTCCGGGTTCAGGTCGCGCAGGGGACGTGTATGGGCCACACGCGCCTGGTCGTCGCTGTGGACGATGTTGGCGCCGAGTGACTTGGTGACAGCCGCGTCCGGGCCGAGGTCGGCTGCGAACGAGGCTGCGGCGGCGGGCACGTTCGTGATGAGCGTCGAGGGGATCCGCAGTCCGCAGCGGCGTGCGATCGACAACTGCAGTGGCTTGTACTGCGCGTCGGCGGAGCGGTTGGGATGGTTCGCCCAGACCGCGTCGAGGGTGGCCAGGACACCGCCGAGCCCGAAGCGCGCCTCGGCGTCCGCGTAGGCCCGGTGCGCAGGGGCGAGGGTGCCCGGGAAGTCGAACTGGCTGCTGCGGCGGTACCAGATACCGCGGATGTCACTCAGCTCGACGCGGCGATGCTCGGTGGCGAGGTAACCTTCCCACCGGCCGGTGCCGTCGACCCGGGCGTCGACGGCCAGCCGCTGCGGGAACTGTCCCAAGTCCACCCTGAACACAGCGGTGCCCCGTGCGGTCAGTTCGGTGACAATCGGGTCGGCGGTGAGGTCGCTGTCCCGAACGAACAGCGCGACCGTCCGTGAGCGCGTCAGCCTTCCCACCCCCAGACTTCCTCGGTGTGCCCATGTTCCTCTGATGAGTCCTCGGACCCAACCGACGTCCACTCTCGTTCCATGGTCTCGGTCAGGGGCCGATGCTCGGCGTCCACGGTGACCTGCAGATATGGTGAGTAGGTCGCGGTACGCGGCGCCCGGACAAGGCGGGGAAGCGGCACGGTTCGGGCCAGGGCGAACGGCACGACCTGATCGCTGGGCGACACCGTTGCTCGTGTGCCTGGCACCGCCGTTGTCAGCGGTGCGCTGGCGAGCGGGTTGCTGTCGCACAGGTTTTCTGCGGTCATTCTCATCCTGGCAGCGTGTCGAATCCTATCCGCGCAGACAAGGCCACCAGCTGACCTTCACCTGACTGCACCTCGCAACGCACCTGGAGTGGCCTTATATGGCTGGCCGGTGAGCTCAGTGGGAATGAGGGTCTGCTACCGCGATTGTCCCGGGGTGGCCAGCCCAGGTGCCTTGGTCCTGGGCGGTGCGTTGCTCCACGTGCTCCGGCGTCATCGGGAGAGGCTCGCCGTCAATGACGGTGAGGAACTCCCACCGGTGTCGAAGGCCGGACTGCCCACATGCTTCGCCTGCGGTTTTGTCGTGGAACGGCACCATGGCGACCGTGCCATCCCCGGCGTGACGGAGTAGGACGTAGTGATTCGCTCGTTCGACGCCCTGCCATTGGTCGTAGTCGGTCACGCTCGCCCCGCCTCCATCGCATCCCTCATGTTTGCCCAGACAAGGTACGGGATCTCGGGCTTCGCGGCGGCCTGGGCCAGAATCCCTAACGTGCCCAGACTGACGGCCTCGTAAGCAGCGCAGAAGTCTGCCTACTCGGGCCGGTTCAACCACGACTCTGGGAGAATGCCGTTGACTTCGTAGCGGTAGGTGGGGACAGGTGGTGCCTTGTCCTCAGTGTCCAGCATCAGGCCGTTGATCACGAACCTGTAGTCCTCCGGATCGGCGGATCGGCGGGCCTCATCATCCTGCTTCGCCAAGTGGTCAACTAGCTCGGCCCGCGCTTCGGCCTTCGCTCCGGCTTCGGTGATCGCCTCGGCGACGACTCGAAGCATGGGCACGTGCCCGCCCTGCGGGTACACGACTACGAATTAGCGGGGTGGCTGCATGGGAGCATGGCATGAATCGACTCCTGCTCACGCGCGCGACGCGCAGACGATGTCATCAGAGGTACCCTTTCGACTGACTGAGGGGCGGGCCCCTGGTGCGTGATCTGCACCAGGAGCCCGTCTACCGCCGAAAATAGTGCGAGGTCAGCCGACCTCGTCTGTTTCGACCAACCGAACCAGGTTCGCCCATCCGGTCCCCGTCACAGGGAACATGCCGCCGCTCGGGTCCTTGCTGTCCCGGACGAATGCGTGGCCGCCAGCGAACGCGATTTCGACACAGTTGGTCTTGTTGGGGTCCTCGCCGGAGTAGCTCGACTTCCTCCAGCTCAGAGAGTGCACATCTATGTTCTTCATCGTTGCTCTAACGCCCTTACTTGTTGGTGAAGAAATTCCGCCGTCTCGTCAGTTGACGAAGCGGCGCGTACGGCGCGGTCAAACTTCTCGGTGAACCGCTGTACGTCGTGCTCATCTTCCACGAAGGCTGCTCCCGCTGGGTACTCGAAGTACGCCGCCGAGGGCTCTGTCGCTTCCTCGTAGTCGATGATGTGGAGGCCGCCGCTCGTGACCCCATAAGCGCCGGCCGCGGCTTTCACCACCTGAATTGTGACGTTTTGTTGGCCCATCAGGTCGAGGATGTGGAGTAACTGCTGACGCTGGACGGCGGGTCCGCCGACGAGCCGCGTGACGACGATCTCGTCAATCACCGCGTGAAGCTTCAAGGGCCTGGGCTCGCTGCGGTCGAGGCGTTGCTGACGACCGAGGCGAATGGTGCTGGCCGCCATTGATCGGGAACCAGGGTCGTGGAGCTGGTCTCCGAGCGCCAGTGTGTACGGCTCGATCTGGGCCAGACCGGGCATGACTGACGGCTCGACAAGTCGAATGCCCGCCGCCACGCGCTCTTCGTTGACGAGACGGCGAAACGCCGGATGAGTGTCCCGCGCCAGACGTACCGGCTTGGGCTCATTCTTGGTCGCCTCATACCTGCGCCTGGCCTCTGCCAACTCCGCCTTGCCGCCGCCGTAGAGCTTCACCAGGGTCGTGATGGTTGCCCAGATCACGCGCAGGTCGCCGCGTTCGTACCTGCTCACGGTGCTGTGACTCTGGTCGAGGCACTCACCAACCTGGATCGCCGACAGTCCGGAGGCGATACGCAACTCGCGGAGGAACGCGCCGAGGGCACGCGTTGCGCGTGTGGAAGCAGCCATGCGGGCAGCATAGCGCCCAACCAAAGAGACGCACACGCGCACTATTGGAGTATTGCAAGACGCTTGTGCGTCGGTTTAACCTCGAAGTATTGGATCGATGACAGTCAGTCGTTGGCGCGGTTTCGGTGAACCGTTGGCGACGTCGTCGGCCAGCCGAAGGCGGGCAGGGAACTCGACCCCTGCCCGCCTGGGGGGCGGCATCGATCCCAGGCACTGAGGAGACGGCGGATGAGGAAGACGCTCGGGCAGGCAATTGCGGACGGAGATGCCGTCGTCGGCGTTGTCGCCGTGCTGCTGGTGGTCGCCGCTATCGGAGCCGCGCAGGTCTGGTGGCACCAAGAGGAGCGGGAGGGCACCCTGACCAGGGCTCTCGTGGCGAAACTCGGGGTGATCCTCTGGTGGCGGCGGCCTGGCCGACACGCCGCCGATGCGCTGACGGCAGAGCCGGACGCCGCGGTCCCTCCGGTTGCCCCGCTCCCGATCCGCAGGTGCACCCGTCGACATGTTCGCGGTTTCCACAGAGCGCGCTCCAGCGCTCCTCAGACCCTCGGGCGCTGCGCGAGTTCCCCCACGCCAGCGCAGCGTCCGGGGTGCCACTCGGCGAGCGCATCGTCATGACGGGGTTCCCGAGTTGGCTGACTCCCTGCGAGCTTAAGGCGCTCAAGCTTGCGACCAAGCGCGGCTATGACTTCGACTTCGGCGACGAGCCGGAAACGGTCACCGTGGTTACGTGCCGGTTCTGCCGACCGGGCTACGAGGACAACGTCTTCTTGGCGCGGGAGACGCCACCCAGTGAGTCGCATGCTGCCCGCTACCCGCTTGGCGAAGGCATCTGGGGTCGCGAGCATTTTGGAGGCGGTATGCCGCCTACTCGAAAGCATGTCAAGGGCTCCATAGAGACAGTCGTCCTCGCGGTGCTCGCGTGGGACGCAGAGGAAGGCAATGAGCCGTGAAATCCACACTAGCTACGACGAGCTGCGAAAGCTGGCTGACGAGTTCCGCGAAGCCCGTGCCGGGGTACGAGCAGATTCGACACTTCGCAAGGGTCGGCGCAAGGCGCGTTGGGCGGCTGGTCGTCGCGGCATGCGGCGAATACTGCTGGACAAAAGGCGATGAGCCCAGTGGAGCGGCTGGGGATCCCGCAGGCCAGGCACTCTGTTCGCGATGTCGAAACGCTTATGAGCGACGACTTCCCGGTGTCGGACGACGAGAGGCAGACCGACGTGCCGGGGTTCGACGAGATGGCGCAGCGCTGCCGGGCGGCACACCGGGGCGATCCCGTGACCACGGAAGCGATGCTGGAGGCGATGTACACGGCCCTGACCGAGGGACAGGCCGAGGTGTCAGCCTGGGCGGGTCCCAACGTGCTTCTCGTGCAGGTTCGCTGGCCGGACGATGAGTAACGCCCCGCCACTGGTGGTGATCAACCAGGCAGAGGCCGCGGAGCGAATTCTGAACGGAGAGGTCTGTACCTATCCGTGGGAGTGGACTGAGGGCCTGCTGTCCACCTGGATTCGCTGGCTCACCGACGAGTGCACCCGTCTCGGAATCGCGGTGACGGTGGAGGACATCCCGGACGAGGAGATGTCCATCGCGTACCGGGCGGGCACGCTGCCCATGCCGCCGACGATCCGCCGTCAGATCGCCCTGGTACGGCACTGGCGGAATGACCGCGAGCGTGAACGGATTGCCGGGTACCTGCCGGACCTGCCGACGGATCGACTGGATCCGCCCCCCGCGCTCGTCGGAGTTGCGCCATGAGCGTCATCCTGCGGTGGCTGCGAATTTTAGCCATCAGGATTCCCCTCGTCGATTGACGTCGTCGAGGGGATAGCTGGTCGACCCCTTCCCCCGACAAGTCGACCAGCGCCGTTAGGTGCATGCCGCCAGCCCCCCAGCCGGGATTGGCGGCACGCATCTGTCCCGCACCGACTATCTACGAGAGGCAAGCTATGAGCGCCGCCGCATCTGACTGGGCCCCGTACGCGCGTGGAGTGACGTCGTGACCGGGCCGGTAGGGAAGGGCATCAACGCGGGTCTCGGGCTTGCCGCGTTGTGTAGTGTGCTCTGCTGGGTTCTCGCGCTCCTGTGCGTTGCGCTCCAGAACTCGGGCGTGCTGAGCGGGCGCGACGAGGACTGTTACAAGTTGGGGTCCGCCGCGGAGGTCCTCATCATGGTTCTCGCGGTGTACTACGGATTCCGTGTCGCCCAGGACGCCCGGCGGCGGGCCGGGCGCATCCGCCGTCGTTGAACCTCGACTTCCCTGCCAGCGGGAGAAATCGTGTGACCACGCGACGCCAAGGGTCTTGTGGAACTCATGAACCATACCGCCCGCCCCGTCAACACATGACCGATGCTGAGCGCGGAGCCCTACGGCCCATGTGGCAGCTGTTCGACCCCCTTGATCACCTGGACGAGAACGAACACCGATCAAGCCCACCAGACCAGACCGACGTACCGACTCGATGAAAGATACTCAGATGCCGCCCCTGGGTCCCACACCCACACTGGCCGATGCAATAGCGCGGCTCGTAGAGCTAGAGTTGCAGGACGAACAATCGCCTTGGCACAACGTACTTCCCACCAGTTCGGCGCTGGCGCAGCGCTTCAAAGTCTCGGGTCGAACCGTCGGCAACGCCTTTGTGATACTGGAAGCGCGCGGACTCGTGGTCAAGCGTAGTAGGAGGTACGTCGCCGTACAGCAGAGCGGCCTACCCGTGACCCTGCTAGCCGCCTTGGCTGCCGATATTGCTGAACTGATCACCGACCGGACTCTGACCGAGCGGCTACCATCTCAGCAAAAGATCGCCCATCAATTCAACATCCATCAGACTACGGTCAGCAGGGCCATCACAATTCTCGTACTGCAAGGGTTCGTCACCAGCGATCGCCGGACCATCTCCGCGCATCCCCCGGCAACCTTCATCCCACCAGGGCCCCAGAAGCGCGGCCCACGGCGCAAACAGCCGCGCAGAATCGTCCGTAAGAAGTACGAGCAACACGTCTTTCGGTCGACGCAACTGATCTTCGCCGACATTATGGAAAAACACACCTCCGGTCTTGACCGTGCTGGCATCAACGCGCCGAAAAACATCGCCGAACGATACAAAGTCTCCGACGACATCGCCGAAGAAATCTACTTCGCCGTGCTAGAGACCATCGGTAACGATGCAACCAGTTCGTCACATGAAAAAGCGCCCCCTACTGCTCGACCCAGGAAGGGTACCGGTGAGCAATAGGGGGCATTGTCGGGTCGGCGGTGGCACATGCACGCCGACCCGGTTCTGTGGAGCGCTACGGGGCCTGAGGCTGCCCCGCGGGCCCGTTGCTGACGGCGTACACGCCGACCGCGCCGAGTCCGGCTAAGAGCCAGTTGGAGCCACGGCGTCGGCACGGAGGTGCGCTTGCAGAGCGGCACGCCCACCCTGCGAGCACGCGACGGTGCCGAACTGCACTTCGCTTGGGCTGCCGGATCCTCGCCGTCCTGGGTGCGCGCAGACAGGCTCGGCCACGCCATCGAACCAAGAGACAACCAGACCGCCGCCGAACTGACCCGAATCGGCTGCCACTAGGCAAACCTGCCAGCAATCTAACCCCATGCAGGTCGCGTCGCCCGTCCAGGAAGGCACCCGGTCTGCCACAGCGTTTCGCGATCCCTGTGAAGGCGGTCCCGTCCGGTCAGGAACGGGTCTATGCCGGCAGGTGAAGGCCAGCTCGTGGCCTCATTGCGGCATAGACGCGGTGTCAGACTGATCGACAAGGCGTCATGTCGCGGTGGTCCACGTCGTGGACTCGGCTCACCGCAGCGTCAAGGATCAAGTCCATCTGCTGGCGCCATATCCAGGTCGCGGAGCAGGTTACGGCAGTGGTGGACGTGCTGTCGCTGTCGGGTGGGGCAGGCGTTGCCGGTACGCTGCCGACAGTGCAGTGCAGCAGTGCTGAGATGACGGCGCTCGCGTCCTCGCCGGGAAGTCCGATCGCGATCAATTCGGCGGAGAGTAGCTCGACTCGCTTCAACAACGGTGGTGGGCTTTGCCGGGGTGAGAACAGTTCCCTCGCCAGGCCGGGATTGCTGGTCACGACCGTCCACAGTGTCGTGAACAGACCAAGAATTTGTTCTTGCCACTCCGTCACGGTCAGTTGTCCGGGCCACGCGATGTCGTTGTTGAGCCGTTCCATTGCCGCAAGCACGAGATGGTCCAGTGACGGCACGTAGCGATACAGCGCGGTGTGCCGTACTTTGAGCCGCTTGGCAACGTTTGTCATGGTGAGCTGCAGGAACCCGATACTGATCGCCGCGTTCGTGATCTTCTCCTGGTTCAAGATCGGCGGATGACGGACGACCCCGGCGAACGGGAACGTCCGCTACCGAGGCGTCATCATCAACGTTAGGCATCCAGCCAGCATAGGGCCCATCCCTGACGAAGCGAGGCGGCATTTCCCGAATACGACTCTGATGACGCCTGTGCGCAGGGGTTCGTTGTAGCGATGTCCACAGCAGACGGCCGACGGTGCAGCCGTAGTGCCACGTCGGCCAGCTGCACGCGGAAGCGGGCTGCTACTCGAGCGGATGCCAGTTCCGCCAGGGACGTTGGCCCTGGTTGCCACGTAGGCATGCGACGCGGTGCGCCGCTTGGTCTGTGAGCGCGGGGTCGCTACCTGCTTGCTGAGCGGCGAAGAGTGCCTTGCGGAACTCGCGAATGTTTCTCAAGAGCTTGTAGCGGGGCGAGTCGCGCACGTCGTACCCGTAGCGTTCGCAGAATGCCCGGTAGCCGACATCATCGAGCCAGCCCACCGAATCGTGGTTGAACGCTGCTAGCATGAGATCCCACTCCGGCGGGCCGACGGCGACACGTTCCAGATCGAGTAGCATCGATCGGCCGTCGCTGGTGTGCGCGATGTTGCCGTTGTGGGCATCGCCGTGGAGCACACAATCGGGCCGCCCAGCCGGCAAGTCTGCGTAGCGACCCTTCAACTCCACGAGATGCCCTTGCAGCCAGCGTCGATCATCTGGTGACAGCGTCACCGCCTCATCGATGCGTTCATCGAGACGCACAAACGGTGTCAAGGGAAGCAGGAAGTCAGGAACTGCGAGCGAATGAAGGTGGACCAGGACGGTGGCCATGTCGGGGTAACTGCCGTCGATGTGGTCGGGCAGCTCACGCCAGAACGTGACCGGGCGAGTTGTCCCGTTGCCGTCGCTGCCGTCCACGGGCTGGGTGACGTCAGGGAGCGGCTCGACCGCCGCGATGTCGTTGCGCTGAAGCCAGCGTGCTACCTCGACTTCCCTGCCCGCCGCGCTGCTCTGGCCGGCTTGGGCGATACGGGCGACCACCCCGCCCTCGAGCCGGTAGATATCGTTCTCACCCAGATGGATGGGTTCCGCGTGGCTCGCGCCGATACCGACCTGACGGCAGGCGTCGGCGAGGATCGTCTGGGACACGCTCATGGCACCTCGACTGTGTGCCGGATGCGGGTACGCAGTTCTGCGATACCTGGCACTGTGCGGTGTCGCGCGGCGAGGGCATGAAGTCGGCCGAGGTCTTGAGTCACTCTGCGGGACCTCAGGCTGGTGCTGATCTGCAGAGGCTGCTCGGCGAGCGCGATCGCCTCGTGTGGGTCCCCGGTCTCGAGCGTGTGCGACGCCAGGCGGATTTGACAGAACGTCCTCGCCCGCACGAAGACCTCGCCGAACCCGGCCTGCGCCGAGGCAAGCCGGGTGGACGCCTCGGTGACGAAAGCGCCGTGGGACGCCAGGTCTGCCAGTGCATGTCCTACTTCGCCCTCGTGCTCGGCGAGGTCGTACCACTCGATGATGGCTGGGTCGTTGACGGACGAGGCGCGGGCGAACTCGTCGTCGGCGCGCCCGACAGCGGCGGCGGTGTCGTGGACCCGCCCCAGCCGGGCCAAGGCCCTGGCACGAACGGCTGACATCATCGCTCGTTCGGTGGGCACCAATCGGTCCGCGCGGACCAGGCCGTATTCGATGTAGGTGAGCGCGTTGTCGAAGTCGCCCTGCCAGAAGGCCTGGCGTGCCAGGGAAGCAAGTGCGCCTGCGCGCAGGTGCCAATTCTCAGCTTGCTCTGCGCAGGCCAGGGTGAGCTGAAACAGCTTCTGCGCGTCGTGGTGGGCGAAGGCGTCGAACGCCATGAATCCCGCGGTGTGGCCCAGGTGCCCGACGGCGGTGAGCAACTCGCTGCGTAGGCGCAGCGGGCAGCTGGCGTCCAGCAAGGCGACACTGCGGCGAAGTTGCGCTTCCACCGCTTCTCTGAGCATGCCGCCGCCGTGTTCACGATCGCAGGCCTCGAACGCCCGCGTCGCTGCCTGAATCTGCTCGATCTCGAACCTGCCCACGACAGCGGGGAGGGGCGTTTGCTCGGTCGGCACGACCAGATCGGCCAGTGGCGCGCTCGCCGCGCCGGCGACCACGCCCAAGGCCGTGCTGAGAAACTGCTTCCGATCCACATCTACCAGCGTAGAGGCAGTTCGGCTGGGGCGTCGAAACCCCAGGTCAAGGTCACTCGCCGCTCCGAGGACTGCCCGCAGCCCAGCCCTGCGCTCGGCATCTCGGGGCCAGCGGTAGTCACCTCGTTCCAGCTTGCCGATGTAGTTGTCGTCCAGCGCGATCACACGCTGACAGTTGGTGAGCACCCACTCTTGAACCAGGTCCGCCAGCTCGCGCCGCGACAATGAGATACCAGGCCTCTCGGGCGACTCGACACGCAGCCGTGCCGCGCGGAGCGCGTTGTTGGGCTCAGTCACTGCGAAGACCTCCCGGGAAACTGAGGACCTCAGTCTCGCAGTGATGGTGACATCACCGCCACCCGGTCACCGCGAGCTATTCACCCCACTATCCACCCCCTTCACGGTGTTCAGGCTCTCGAAGAAGGCCCGGAGCGCGCGTGTCCATCTGGCGGCGGGGCCATCTCCGCCATAGAAAGGAACACAGGTTCGACTGAGCATTAGCCCATTCGGGTTTCAATTGTTCGACACTCTGCTGGTCAGGAGGCACGACGCGAACCAGCAACAGCGATGAAGCCGTCCGACTGCGGCGACATCAGTCGCAATTCTCTTTACCTGCAACATTTTCCACTGATCTCCCCATCGAACTCCCTGGACACGGAAACCTACGCCGGGAATAATCTACCGAGTTCAACATTCGTCACGGACTATCCCAAAAGCAGAGTTGCGGCGACTAGCGGGGACGAGTCCGAAGCAATGCTATGACGCCTTCTTAACTCACGATCTTGTTAGCCATATCTGTTTGAACGTCTCGGGGCTGGGCGATCCACGACAGCACGTGGTCAAGCGCAAGGCACCATCGACGAGAGGAGATCCTGAAAGTGACAGTCACAGTCGCACGATGCGGCAATGAGTGTACTGCTACTACAAGTGCGGGGAGCCTCTCCTGCGATGGAGATGCAGTTTCCCGCGAAGAACCAGGTTTGCGACTGGTTGCCATTGAGTTCCTGGGCCGGAAAGAGAACCTAGTCACTGGCCACTTGTCTCAGCCAGTGCGGATGAGGGTCTGGCGGCGGTGTTCCGCCCCGCTTCCTATTTGCACGGATTGGCTAGAACTGTCGCCAGTGCGAGCATCAGCGCCGTTAATGACTGCCTTCGCCAGCGGGGTCTCAGAGGCTGGTGAGGAAGTCCCTGGCGCGGGCGTCGAGTTCGGCGGCAGTGCGCAGGCCGCGGGCGCGCAGCGGTGCGAGGTGGTTCCGTATCGCCGCAACAGCTTTGCGGGTCCGGGTGGAGCCGACCCCGGTCATGTGGTCCATGGCTCGGTGCCAGGTTGCGCAGGCCTGCTCGATGCTGCCGCGTTTGAAGGAGTTCTCGGCGCTGTCGACCAGGTCGAGGGCAGAGATGCGTGCATAGGTCTTGGGCGGGCGAGACCTGGCGGCGCGGGCGTAGTGCTCGGCGGCGAGCCGGTTCTCGCCGAGGGTTTCGTAGACCTTCGCGGTGCGCGAGTACACCGACGCTGCGGGAGGCCCCCAGGTCAGGGCCCAGAACGGCATCTCGTCACCACGGGCAGCGCTCAGCAGGGTACGGGCTTGCTCCGCTTCGGCCACCGCAGTGTGCCGATGTCCGGCCCTGGCCAGCGTATGGGCGTAGACGATCCGGAAGAGCGCCTCGGTCTGGCTGTCGACTCGCCCGGCGACCCGCGCCAGTCCTGTCTCGACGAGGGACAGGCAGTGCTCGGGGCGGTGAATCTTGAGGCCTTGCATGGCCATGGTGCGCATCACAAACGCGTCGTGCCCGATGACCTCGGACTCTGTGGCAAGCCCGTAGGACTGCAGGTAGTACCGCTGAGCCAGTCCCTGCTGTCCGGCATCGTAGCTTTTCCAGCCGAGCAGGTGTACCCCGCGGCTGGCGGCGGAGAGCATCTGGCGGCGGACCTCGTCGGTGCGGAACCTCGCCCGGCACAGCGGCGCGACGTCATCGCGCAGGTAGGTCACCAGGGCGCTGCGACCGTGCTGGCCACCGTGACGCTCGTCCATCTCCGTGAACGCGTGCACCATGTCTCGTACCGCGGCGACCTCAGCCATGCCGATGATGCGGCCGGCGCGCGCGGCATCGGTGCGGGCGACGATGTCATGCACGGCGGTCAGCGGCAGCGCAGCGGCCGCCACGGAGTAGGCAGACGCCATCAAGAAACGGCGGCGGCCGATTTCGGCCCTCCACGTCGGCAGCAGGACCTCCAGAGGGTCAGCTCCCAGCGTCAGCCCGATGCTCGCATTCTCCCCCGACTCGAGGCCGTCGTCGGCCAAGCCCAGGTCGGCAGGGGCGAGCAGGCGACCAAGGTGCCGGGAGAGAGCGACGCACAGGTAGCGGCCGGTGTCTCCGCGTGGCGCAACACCGGAGATCCAGTGATCGACCGCGGACTTGTTCGTCCGCAACGTCGCGCCGCACTCGGCAGCCACCTGCCGGACTGCCCTAGCCACCGCCTCGTAGCTGAGGCCGGATTCAGCCACGACTTCTCGGAGCTGGTCGTTCGACCTACGCCTGTTCATCAACACCCGTCCGTATACGCGATATACCACCCGGCTCACCGTCAGCCTATCGCTGTGCAGGCGCTCGCAGGTTGACTGATCAGGGCATACCCGAGCCAGTGCACAGAAGGTGGTGCCGCCCGTCGTACCCGCCCCTGTGCTGAACCGGGGAAGCACCAGCCAGTCGATCCGCTGAATTGGCCGGACGCGGCCGGCGGAGGCAGTGAACGATCAGCACGACGTCCGGTATATGACCCAGCGTCTGGCTGCACGGCTTGGCACTCCCCGCTGCCGCTCGTTCTTCGGCGCGGCGCGGCTATTGGATTCCCACCTGTGAGCTCCAGCCGAGCCTCGCGGACCACAACGATCGAGAGCTGAATGATCCATGGCCACCTCCATTTCCTCTCGGCGCGGCGTGCTGGGTGTCGATTCTGTCGCGACGGTCGGTGGCGTCTATGACGCCCTCGCGCGGGGTAAGGATCATTACGTGCTCGAGGAGGAGATCGCTTGCCGCCTGGCGGCGGTGGTCCCCGGTGGCGCGGACGGTTCTCAGGCGTTGGTCGCGGATCAGCGGGGTTTCGCGCGGCGTGCGCTGGCGATGATGGTGTCGCAGTGCTGGGTGGAACAGATCGTGGTGTGCGGCGCAGATCTCACGATGGGTGAATCACTGTTCACGTTCGCCTGGCAGAATACGCCCCCCGGCAGCGACCGACCCCGGATCGTCGTGCTCGACGACAACGCAACAGCCGTGGCCCATGCGCTCACCCACGTCACAGGGGACGACCCGGCGACCGCTATCACCGTCGATCTCACGAACCCGGACGCGGCACTGGAGCACCCGGACCTGTGGTACCACCTCGACCCATGCAAGCCCCTGGGGTTGCTGCACTGCTGGCGGCTGCCGCATCTGCACAGCAACGGCCAGCCGATGGCGGAGCACGTGATGCGCCGCTGGACAGAACTGCTTCCCGAGAACTCGGTTATCGCGGCGAGCCACCTGTGTCGGCCTGATCATGACGACGACCTGGCCCACGCCGCACGGCAGACCGCGGCCGTGTTCAGCGCCAGCGAACTGCGGGCCGGGGTGTTTTTGCCGCCCGACGAGATCAAGGGCTTGTTCTATGACTGGGAACTCATCCCGTCGGCCGCGGGTGTGGCGTCCGAGGTGGTGCCCTGCGCCAAATTCTGGCCCCACGGTCCGAGGCTGATGCCCAGCCCGACGGAACCACTGGTGATGGGTGGCCTCGCCCGCAAAGGCGCGCCGCTGCCGGTGTGCTGATCCGGCAGCACCACAACACACACGACCGCGCGTCCTGCGCGGTCACCACAAGGGGGAGGACCCGACCATGACCGACCGCCCGAACATGTCCACCGTCGCAGTGGACGCTGAGCATGTCAGTGTCGTCGTGGCCCATCGCGGCACGATCCTGGTGACCTCCTCCATCCCGCAGTCGTGCGCCGAGCCGGACTGGTCCGTTCCCGGCACCGACGTCGAGGCCGGCACATCGATCACCGCCGCCGCAGACCGGGTGATGGCGCAGTTGCGGCCCGGAGGCCCGCAGGTCGACTGGGCGCATCTGGGTCAGGCATCGCTGGTGACCCCCGACGGGCGGGATGTGCGCAGCGCGGTGGTTCTGGGCTACGTGCAGGACCGCGCGGAGGTGGGCGCGGACCTGGCCGCGCGGGTCTGGCGCACCCCGCTGCGCGGTCTGCCCGCCTGCCCCGGGATCGACGAGGTGCTCAAGGCGGCGAGGCTGCTCCACGACGGCGCATCTGCCCTGTTCGCGGCCGCACTCGACGCGTTAGTCGATCAACTCGCCATCGACACCACGACGCTGGCGGCTCTCGCGCCGCCCCGCAACGCCGCCTGGCGACGCCGCCAACACGACGCCGTCAACTGCCGCACCACCCTGCTCACCCTCGACCTCAACGCGTGCCGCAGGGGTGGACCGTCCGGTAGCCGGCAGCAACCGTCGTAACACCACAGTCCGGCCTCCGTCAGCGAGCTACCCGAGGCCCGCCCGCGTCCCGCGCGGCGACATGACGATCTCCGTTCCGGTGAAGGACAGACTTATGCCTTATCCCACGATTGCCCGCCGCGCCGTGTCAGCGGACGCGGTGACGGAAGTGCTGCCCGCGGTCAGGCCGCTGGTCCCGACACCGCGGGCCGCCGGCGACGACGGCTCGTGTGTTTCCCTGCAGCGCGGAGTTCCGCGACGCGCGGCACAACCCGCAACGGCGCGGCTGGCCGAATGCACGCTCGTGCCGCGCACCTCCCCGATGCACCAACGATGCACAGCAGCCACGTCGGTACCGGCGCGTGGCATCCTCCCGTCACCCTCCACGGTCGGCCCGGTGTACATGCCGGAGCCGGTGCGGCACGTCTCGCGAGACTTCCTCACCCGGTATCGCGGCTCTGACCGGTTAGCGGATCTGCTACTCACCGGCACGTACCACAGCTTCCTGTATCAGCCGACAGTCAAACGGCCTGAGCGGCTGGCACAGGCGCTGGCCTGCCTGCTGCTGGCCGAACTCGTACTCGATGGTGCTCTTCACCTGACCGGCGAGGGCCACCTCGACCTCGCCCCGGCCGTCCGCCTGCATCCTCACCGCATCGAGGTGGAAGCCGCCTACGCCGGCAGAGCGATCCTGCGCGATGTCCGTGCCGAGCCCGCATCGCTGCCGGTGGCCCGGTGGATCGCGGTTCTGGCTCGCGACGGGCGAGCCACGGCGCTGGTCTGGGAACGGCTCATCGCACGCGGTGTCGCGCGAGAAGCAGCACCGCGCCGGTGGCGGCGACGTCGCGCGTTCGAGCTGGTGAACGACGGTGGCGCGGGCATCGTCGCGACCGACTGGATGCGGTCCTACCTGCCGACCGTGGTCACCGCGGATCGTCCCGTGCCTGACGATGCCGCCGTCCTGTGGCGGGTGATAGGGCTGCTCGATCTCACCGGACGCGAATTTGAGATACCAGCCTCGACGGCTGACCGGCTGGACGTGTCGGCGCCGCCCGTCGGTCTCGCACGGCTGCTGAGGGCGTTGGAGGAATCGCTGCTCGCGTTGTCCGCCCACCTCTAACCTGCGTCTTTCACCAGATGTGATGTAGATCAGAGCCTAGAAATGGAGGAAGTGCCTGTCCTGTAAGGAAAACTTGGGCTTGCGACGGTCCAAGATTTACTTCGTAGGAAGGCACTTCCTTGGTGCAGGATAGCAAGGCGTCATCAGTGCGAGTCACCGCGGATGGTGAGGGGCTGGTGTCCCGGGCGGGGGTGGCGTTGCTGCGGGAGCTGACGATCAGCACTGGCCTGGGAACCGGCTGGTCGGAAGCACTGCTCGACACCTATGCCGGGATACCGGTCCACCTTCCAGGGCGGGTGCTGGCTGATCTGGCGGTGATGATCGCCGACGGGGGTGACGCGCTGGCGCATCTGGCGACATTGCGGGACCAGGACAAACTCTTCGGTGCGGTGGCCAGCGACGCCACCGCGTGGCGAGTCCTGGACCGGGTCGATGACGAACACCTGGCCCGGCTGCGGGCAGTCCGTGCCCACGCTCGGGAGCGGGCGTGGGCCGCCGGAGCGGGACCTGATCTCACGGCCGGGTTGACGATCGACATCGACGCGACCATCTCCATCGCACACAGCGAGAAGGAGAACGCGGCGAAAACGTGGAAAAAGACGTTCGGGTTCCACCCGCTGCTGGCCTACCTCGACCGGCCTGAGGTTGCCGGTGGGGAAGCTCTGGCCGGGATCCTGCGACCGGGCAAGGCCGGGTCGAACACCGCCGCCGATCACATCGAGATCCTGACGATGGCGCTGGAGTCGCTCCCGGCCCATGCCCGGCCCGACCCCGCGGATCCTGCCGCGCCGCAGGTGATGGTCAGGACCGACGCCGCCGGCGCGACCCACGCCTTCGCTGCGGCGGTGCGAGAGGCGGGGTGCGGGTTCTCGATGGGGTTCCCGATCACCCTCGATGTCCAGACCGCGGTCCTGGCCATTCCCGACGAGGCATGGGTCCCGGCCTGCGACCTCGACGGCGAACCCCGGAACGGGGCCTGGGTCGCCGAGCTCACCGGCATGCTCGACGTGGCGAAGTGGCCACCAGGTTCGCGGGTGATCATCCGCCGGGAACGTCCCCATCCCGGTGCGCAACTGCGGTTCACCGACGCCGACGGTCACCGGTTCACCGCGTTTATCACCGACACCGAAGGCGGGCAACTCGCCGACCTCGAAACCCGCCACCGTTCTCACGCCCGGGTCGAAGACCGGATCCGCTGCGGCAAAACCACCGGCCTGCGCAACTTCCCCTGCCGCGGTTATCCGGAGAACAAAGCCTGGCTCGAGTTGTCCCTGACCGCTGCTGACCTGCTCACCTGGACCCAAACGTTGTGTTTCACCGGTGACCTCGCCCGAGCTGAACCCGCCACCTTCCGCTACCGCATCTGCGCCATCGCCGGGAAACTCACCCGCACCGCCCGCGTCACCACTATGCACCTGGACCAGGACTGGCCCTGGGCCCAACACCTCGCGACCGCCTTCATCCGGCTCCGCGCAGCGCCCTGGCCCGGCTGAACCCCCGCCCCTGCCCCGACAACCAAGGACCTCGGAACCCGGCCACCGACCCGGCAGTCGGCCCACAACCACACCCACACCACAACTTCCGGTCACAAACCGAGCCACAACAACAACTTCAGCCGACCCCAGCAATCGCATGCAAGATCGAGGCTAACTCCGTTGCCCGTTCATAGTCCAGGAGACCCGGCTGTGCACACCACCCCACCCACGCCCGCAGGCTCCCCAGCCTCGCACGTCACCGGGTCCACGCAGGACGACAGACTGTCGGCGCGCTCGATTACCGTCTTGGCGGTAGCGGCCGCCACGTTGTCCACTGTGGTCGGTGGTGTCATACCTGCGGGCATCGCGGCGACCGGAACGATCGTGTTCCCCGCGGCGTTCGTCGCGATCGCGGTGCTGTACGGGCTGTTCGCCGTGGGGTTTCTCGCCGCGGCGAGGCGCTTTCCCACGATCGACGCGGCCGGCGCGTTCTACACCCTGCTGCGGCACAGTCTCGGCCGGATCATCGGTGTCGGTGCCGCCTGGGTCGTGATCATCGCCTACGCCGCACTGACCGTCGGTCTCTACGGGCTGGTCGGGTCCATGACGAGCGCGCTGAGCGCCGAGATGTTCAGGGAGACTGTGCCGTGGCAGGCCGGTGCTCTGATCGCGGTCGCGATCGTCGCGGCTGTCGGGCTCGTGGGTGTCGAGATCGGCACCCGGGTGCTGAAAGTCCTGATCGTGCTGGAGATCGCGATGATCGCGGTGGTCACCGCCGCCAACCTCACCCACCCCTCCCCCGGCGGGTATACCGTCGAGCCGTTCGCTGTCACGACGGTTGCGCCCGGTGCGGTGTCCGCGGTCCTCGCGCTCGGTGTCCTCGGCTACATCGGCACCGAACTCACCGTCGTCTACTCCCACAGCTCCCGCAGCGGCGCCCGCGGGGTGGCACGAGCCACCTACGCCACCATCGCGATCCTGACCGTCGTCTACGTCACCGCGTCCTACGCCATGATCGTCACCCTCGGCCGGGACACGCTTCTCGCACGCGCCGCCGCCGACCCCGGCGCGGTGTTCGCCGGAACCGCCGCCGCGAACCTCGGACCGATCGCGGCGCTCGGCGTCCGGGCACTGGTCGCGACGAGCGTGCTGGCCGGCGCGGTCAGCTTCCACTGGGCGACGTCGCGCTACGCGCTGTTTCTCGGCCGCGACCGGGCTCTACCGGCGTTCCTGGGACGCACCGGACGTCGCAACGGCACCCCGGTCGCCGCGTCACTCGCCCAAACCGCCGCCGCGGTCGCCGCCATCATCGCCGTGACGATGGCCGGTGCTGACCCGGTGCAGACCCTGTTCTATGTCGCGGGCACCGCCGGATCGATCGGGATCTTGCTGGTGCTGACTCTCACCGCGCTGGCCATCGTGCTGATGTTCGCCCGCCGCGACACCGCGCACCCGCCCCGGCGTCGCTGGATCCTCTCCGCCTCGATCGCCTCGGCCATGCTGCTGGTGGCGCTGGTGATCAGCGTGCTGGATCATCTCGACGTCCTGCTCGGCGTCAGCCCCGACTCTGCCTTCCCGGTAGTCATCGGTGGGGTCTACCTCGCGCTGTTCGCGCTCGGCGCGCTGTGGGCCGCGGCCGGCCCGCGCACGCGGAGCGCCGATACGGCCGGGCCGTCCCCCCTCGGCGACCGCGGCACCCCGGCTGACACCGGTGATGACCGGTGACCCTGGTGCCCGTTGTTCCGCTGCCCCTGGTCCAGTCCGGTGACGTGGCCGCGTTCTTGGCGCCCAGCTTCGCCGACCTCGACATCGGCCGCTGGCTGGTCACAGGCGAGGTTCCCCAGATTTCCTGGCCATACGGCCAGGAATACCAGTAGTGCAACGAGAAAGCAGATTCGTGAGCAGAACAGCCACGCCAATGTCCAGGCGCCGTACGCGCGCGGCGGCCATGGCGATCGCCGCCACCGCCGTCGCGGCGCTGTCTACCGGGACGGCCGCTGCCGACCCGGGCGACGCGCAGGCCGACATCGTCGGCGGCCACCAGGCCACCGGTGCGACGCCGTGGGCGGCCGCGGTGACCTATGACGCGCCCGACCACAACGTCTTCGACCACCTCACCTGCAGCGGCGCGTTGGTGTTCTCGAACATGGTGGTCACCGCGGCGCCCTGCGTCACAGACCAGCTGGCGGCCGCGCGACGAGCCGAGCGCCCCGGGCCGACCTTCTTGGACACGAACAGCAGCGGCCCGATTCCGGTCAAGGACAAGCGCTTCACGGTCATCTTGGGCAAGGACCGCACCCGCGGGGAGACCGCGACGGTCACCACCATCGTGGTCAACCCGGGATTCGACTGGGCACGCGGTGCTCCGGCGCGCAAGGTCGAGGACGCCGCGGTGCTGCTGCTCGATCACGACGTGGCCGCGCAGACACTGCCGCTGGCGTCGCGCGCACCCCGGCCCGGGACGAAGCTCTCCCTCTACGGGTTCGGGCTGACCCGCCCGGACGCCGGGGGGCAACCGGCGACCCGGCTGCAGCAGCTGGAAACCACGGTGCTGCCTCGGTCGCGGTGCGCCGACGCGCTGCAGAGCGCGGGAGAATTCTGTACCGCGAACCCGAACGGGACTGATGGGCCTGGCCCGGGTGACTCCGGTGGCCCGGCGGTCGTGCGGGAAAACGGTGTGGCCAGGCTGGCCGGGATCTGTTCCCGCGCCGGAGACGGCGCGGGACCGGGACAGTTGCCGACCGTCTACACCGACGGCTCAGGTCAACGCGAGTTCTTCTACGAGGTCGCGCGTACCGGCGGCGCGTCCTGACGCGTGACTGACCGCTGGGTGTGCGGGGGTGCGGCTGCGCACTCCCGCACACCCAGCCCCGCGCGCCCCCGGCACCGCACTGCCGCAGCAGGGTCGTCCATGACTCGTCCGTCGGACGGATCACCGCCGTCACGTCATCCCCCCGGGCAACCGCCCCCAGCACCCCAGCACCGCGGAACGCCGCTCGAGCCAGCCAGCCCACTCTCACGACCGGAGACCGCCATGACCACCCGAGCCCCCGCACTACCTCGCGGGTACACCGGTCACGCGCAGCGAACAGGCACCGATCGTGGCTGACTCCGCACAGCGGCGCCTCGTGGTGTGCGTGAACGCCGCGGCCTGGCTCGCGCCGCCCGTGGCGAAGGTCCGCGCCGCGCGCGCGGTGTTCAGCTGGACCGGGGAGCACTTCCCCCTCCCGCTCCAGTCCGAGCTCTACCTGCGCGCGAGACTCGACGTGCCCGACGCGGCCGCCAGCGCGTTGCTGGACCGGCGTCGGGCTCTGTACGAGATTGTCGGTGGCAATCCCGGTGGCCGGTACGAGTTCGTGATCAGCGAATCGGCCGTGGAACGCCTGGAATGCAGCGTCAGCCCCGCCGTGGCGTCCGAGCAGTTCCGTCATCTGCTCGCCCTGATGGATCGCTACCCGGCGGTGGGGATCCGTCTCCTTCCCTTCACCGCCGCGGTGTCGGTGGACCGGGGTTTCACGATCCTGTATTTCCACGGGGCCGAGCGAAACCTCGCCTACCCGGAGTCCTGCCACGACCTGGTCCTGCGAGATCCCCGGGCGTTGCGGGCATGCGAGCAGTCGAGAGCGAGGATGTCGCGCGGTGCGTTGTCCGTGGCCGACACCCGGCTCGTGCTGACCGACCGGCACCGGAGGCTCGCCGAACACGGTCTCGCCGCGCTCCCGGGCACCGGGCTCAGTCACCCACCCGTCGCCCTGGTGCCGGGCGACGGCAGCCGAGCGCAGGCATCGGGACGGTCGCGATGAGCACGCCACGCACTCACCGCTGGTTCGACCGCCGACCGGATGCCGCCATGGCACGCGCGGTCCGGGCCGGTGCGGTAACCGCGGCGCTGGTGATTGTCACGGGGACCACCAGCTGCGGAACAGGCAACGTCCTCGACGCGACCGCCCTGGCGGCGGTCCGTGCCGCGATCAGCGCCCGGCTGCCCGGCGTCACCGCCACCGACATCGACCCGTCCGGCGACGGGTTCACCCAGAGCTACCGGCTGGCCGTGCGGCTGGCGTCGACCTCGGCGCGCTCGGCCGCAGACGCGCGAGCCCAAGCCCGGATGGCCGCCCGGGTGATCTGGGACCTCGCCGACACCGCGTGGGACACCCTGACCATCCACACCGGCTGCGCGCGCGACGCCTGCACCGGCATCACCCTGACCGTTGACGCGGCAGGCGCCCAGCGGTTCTGGGGCTCACCCGCGGTGGTCGAGCACCGGCCCCCGATCTCCGACGACGACCGGCACCACGGCACCGCCGGGTTGGTCGGCACGTTCGACCTGCGTGCCGAACGGCCCTCACCGGTACCGGACGGCTGGCAGCTCTACTGGCCGGACCTGGTCGTGCCCGATGGGCTCGACGGGCTCGACGAGCAGACCCGCACGGCCGGTGTGGACCGGATCCTGGCGATCCGCTGGCGCGACACCCTCGGCTCGCCACCCGAGATCACCCTCAACGTCTACGTCCAGCCACCCCCGGCGCCCAGCCCGCCCAGCCCCGACGCGGCCGCAACCGTGCGCCCACCAGCTCCACCCCGCTGGCGGATCCGCCTCTCTTCCGGGCAAGCCCGCATCCGGTTCGGGCCCCGCGCACCCGACCTCCCCTAGCCCGCTTGGACTCTCCAGAAAGGACAGACGCGATGACGGAACCCCTTGACAGCAACGTCGTGGCATGGCTCGATTCCTACTTCGCCGGCGCTACTGTGCTCAGCACGGTAGTGGCTGCCGTGCACCTGTCCGCCCCGCGGGCCTTCGAACTGCTCGCCGAGACCGGTATCCAGATCCGCCGCTGGGAGCTCGACCAGCTCAACCCCCGCCAGTACGCCGACCTGGCCGACGCCATCCGCCTCGGGTGCGAAACGAGCACCCCCCGTGAGGTCGCCCGCCACTACGGAGTCGCCGTACCGGCCGTCACCCACCTCATCACCAATACCGACGTGGCACCGCGGCCACCGTCGCCGCCGCCCACCACTGACGGCACCGCCGTGCACGAGCACCGCACCGCCTACCCCGCTCAAGAGACCACCATCACCGTCACCGCGCCCCACCCCGCCACCGAACAGGCCGATGACCAGGCGATTCCGCAATGGGTCCCCGGCGGCGCGGCGCGGGCCGCCCTCGAGGGCGGCACCGACGAGACCGTGGAGGTGGTCCTGCACGACCTGACCCTGTTCTGGGACCACCGCGGTGAGGCGATGCGCGCGAGAGCCGCGCTCTGGCCGCTCGCACTGCTGCACCACCGCCAAGGCCGAACAACACAGGCCCTGGATGTCTGCGAACGCATGCTCGGCACCGGCGAGCCCGCCGACCACGGGCAGCTCGCGCTGGCCCGGTGCCGGACCGCGGCGATCCTGCTGGCCCACAACCGGGTCGCCCCGGCGATCGACCAGCTCACCGCCGCCGATCGCCACCTCGCCGACACCGCACTGCCCGACCCCGACGTTCAGGCGGACGTGGCGATGATGCTCGCCTTCGCCTACCGCGCCCAGCACCTCATCCGCCAGGTACAGCGCCACTTCGGCCGTGCGTGCCGCTGGCTGCCCGACGGGCCGTCCGCTACCTACGCCGGCACCGCCGCGAGAATCCTCTCCCGCCGGGCACTGCCACTGCCGCCGGAGGCACGCAGCCTCCCACCCGGGACCCAGTTGCCCTGGCCTGACAACGAATGCGACGCCGCCCGGACCTGGCTCGCCGCGTTCCTGCGTCGCCCCACAGCCGGGCACACCTATCTCGCCTGCCCCGACACCGCCGACGAGGTCTCCTCGCACAACCACACCACCGCGTTCCACCCAGCACCGGACACCGACAGAAAGTAGCAAAAACATGCAAATCCACCACTATGTCCTTCTCGGCGTCTGGGCCGCCATCGCACCGGTCGCGGGCTGGTTGGTCTACCGCTCGCTGGTCTCGTCGATGCCGTGGCAGTGGTGTCAAGGCCAGACCAAAGCCCGCATCGTCGTCGCATCGATCCTCTGCGGCCTGCTCTGGCCCAGTGTCGTCCTTATCGCCGGCCTCTACGTGATTCCCGGCGTCGGCCGGTGGATCGAAGCGTTCATCCTGTGGAAAAAACCGCAACCCCGCCGAGCACAGCCGAACCCGGGCGGGGACCGCGATTTCTGATCCCGCCACCACCGGCAGTCCGCCCCCAGCCAGAACCCACAACCGAGAGGTATTCCCATGACCACCACACCCGGCGACACGACCCCGACCGACGTGCCAGCGTGGGTCGCCGACCTGCGCGAGCACTGCGCACCCGGCCTGTACGCGCGGACAGCCGCCCATGCCACCGCGGCCACGCTGCGCCAGTTCCAGCCGGACGTGATTCCCGCCGGGCTGCAAACCGAGGACTACGCCGTCGCGATCCTCGCCGAGTACGGCGGTCCCGACGAGACGAACACCGTCGCGGCGGGTATCCGCGCGCACCACCGCGCCCAGGTCGCCGACAATCGCATCCACGGGCGCTACGTACTCGACGGGACCGTCCTGCGCCGCCTGATCGGCCCGCCCACAGTCATGACCCATCAGCTCACTTGGTTGAGGGAACTCGATTCCCGGCCGACGACGTCCATCCGGGTCCGTCGCGGCGTCTATCCCGGAATGTCGCGCGGACTGGCGCTGTTCACCTCGCCCGGCGACGCGGTCGAGGCGTTCGTCTCCGGGGAGGACTCGGAGACCCCGGTCTCCGACCGGGACATCACCCTCTACGCCGCCAAGTTTGAGACGTTGTGGACCGCGGCGATGCCGCTGGAGGACATCCTCCAGCTGGCTGAGGCAGCCAGTTAGGCGCCGCTCAACATGAGGGCGCGCGGCGCACAGGCGAACCGCGCACCCCCAAGGTCCGCCCCAGTCCCCGCTCGGCCACGGTCGCAGCGGTCCAACACACCGTCGACCTGCTTCCTTGTCCCGCGCCCGCTGGGTACCCGTCAATCCGTGGAGAGGTAACCGTTCCGATGTCCGACCTGCCCTCGCCCTTTTCACCCCCGAGCACCGACAGGTCCGGAAACCACACCAGGGCGGCAGCGCGTTCCGCGTCTCCGCCGGTGCCCGGACCTGCCCGCCTCGACGGACACGCTCCACCGGACTCGATCGCTGCCTGCGGCACCTGGCGGGCACTGCGGGCCGGGGACTCCGAGTCCGCCCACTCGTCGCTGACACTCGCCGTCGCGTCCTGGCTGAACAATGCCAAGCCCGTACGGGCCGCGGACGCACTGTGGATGCTCGCCCAGCTGGCGTGCGCGCACGGCCGCACCGCCGACGCACTGGCCCTGTGCGGCGTCATGACGGCCACAGTATTGACCGAGGGCGAGGAGGACGGGGCGCGAGCCCGGTGCCGGACCGGGGCGGTTCTGCTCGCCGCCGGACACCTCGTCGACGCGATCGACACATTGAAAGGCGCCTACGACCGGCTGGGCGGCGAGTCGTGCCATGACATCGGTCTTGTCGCAGACGTGGCCATGATGCTCGGCTTCGCTATCCGCCTGCGGCCCAGAAGCTCTCTACGCCCGGCGAGTCGTTACTTCACCCACGCCGCCGCGACGCTGCCGCCAGGCACACGCGCCGACTACGCCCTCACCCTGGCAGTAGCGGCGCCGCGGGCGCAGCTGCCCGGCCCGCCGTTCGCGGCCGAAGGCATTGAGCAGCCGTGGCCCGGCATCGGGTGCCCCACCTCGGCCGTGTGGCTAACCGGCTACCTCACCCCCGTCGACCCGCACCCGGCCGGGTTGCCGTGCCCAGGCTGTACGCCCGTTCAGGACGCACGTCCATGCTGACCAGTCCCCGGGCCACCCCGGTACCGCCGTTTCGCGACCCGGAGACACCCAATCCCGCCCGCGTCCAGGACTGGGCGCTCGGCGGCTCCCGCAACACCGCGCTCGACCGAACCTTCGGCGAGGGGCTCCAGCACGGTTTCCCGCTGCGAGAACTCACCCAGGACAACCACGGATTCCGCTCGCGTGCCGTGCGCTATTGCCTCGACCGTGACATGCTGCAGGTGCTCGACCTCGGTGCGGGCCTGAACCTTGACGGCCTTTACGGTGTCGACAGCGATGACGTCACTGCCGTCCTCGTCGACCACGACCCGGTCGTCATCGCCTGCCACCGGACAGTCCTCGAACAGCAGCCCCGCCGACAGGTCAGCGCCATCGAGGCGGACCTGCGCGACCCCGCCGCGGTGCTCGCACACCCCGCTCTGGTCGCCACCCTCGACCTGACCGAACCCGTCCTGCTCCTGCTGACCGCCGTGGGACATCACCTCACCAACGCCGACGATCCTCGACGGCTCATCGCCGACTACGTGTCCGCTCTGGCACCGGGTAGCTACCTGGCCTTGACCCATCTCGCCCCGACACCGGAACTGCCTGAGCAGCAGAACGCGCTCAACACCACCATCGCGGCGTACGCGGCACACGGCTACTGCCTCTGTCCCCGAGACAGCGACCACCACCCTGGGGTCTGTCTCGCGAACGGTGTTTCGGCGTGTTCGGTTAGTAGGTTTCAGCGGCCGGCCAGCGGTCACTGAATGTGATGGAGAAGGCGTTGATCACAGGCGTCCAACGCATCGTCCACCGAGCGCGGCCCGTCCCGGTCGGGTCCAGGCTGCGTGTCACAAGGTACAGGCACTTGAGGGCGGCCTGCTCGGTCGGGAAGTGCCCTCGAGCCCGCACCGCACGTCGATACCGCGCATTCAGCGACTCAATCGCATTCGTCGAGCACAACACCGCCCGAATCTCCACATCATAATCCAGAAACGGAACAAACTCGGTCCACGCGTTACGCCATAGCCTGATCACTGCCGAATACTTACTACCCCATTTGACCTCCAGTTCCTCTAGCGCTACAAGTGCAGCGTCAGGGTTTGGTGCCGTATAGATAGGTTTGATGTCCCGCTTCATCGCATCCCAGTCTTTGCGGGACGCGAGCCGGAACGTGTTGCGAATAAGGTGAACGTTATGCCGATATCGGCATAACATTCATTACCCCGACATCGCGGTTATGCCGAGGTTTCGTCGGAAATTGTTGCCTGTGGTGGGGATCGTGCTGGAGATGTCGGCATAATCAAAGACTTTCGAGGAACGCGAGGAGCTCGTCAGGTGGCGTGTAGCGGCCTGGTGCGCTGGTCCGCGCTGCGGTTCTGTCCAGCGC